>SFMP01000204.1 GCA_004554395.1 Myxococcales bacterium
CGCCCTATCGCCTGTGGCGATACGGGCTTTTTTCGCCCTATTTCGCTCGCCGCTCAATACGGGCTCTGGCACGGCTATTGGCATTCGCCAATACGCCGTGTTTTTTTTTCGCCCTATCGCCTGTGGCGATACGGGCTTTTTTCGCCCTATTTCGCTCGCCGCTCAATACGGGCTCTGGCACGGCTATTGGCATTCGCCAATACGCCGTGCTTTTTTGGTGGCGTTTGCTGAGGGGGGATGCGGAGCTTGGCGCATCGCAATGGCAGGGAAACGGGGCTATTTGACGAGATAAATCTGGAAGCGTTCCGCATCGCCGACATGCAATGTACTCGTTTTGATCTCGGCGGGTTCATCGGCTAAGAGGTTGACGAGTGTTTTTTCGCTTCCGAGATTGCAATCGCCGCCGCCTTCGGGGCCGGCAATTCCGACGATAATCGTTTCGGTGCCATCGTTCATTTCATAGCACCAGAGTTGATCGTTGGGCTGGTCGATATTTTTACGCGTACCTCGGCGAATCGCTGGGTGTTGTGCGCGAATCGTTCCGAGTTTTTGGACGTATTTGAGCGCACCTTTTTGTTCGTTGTTGAGCGCATCGCCAAATTCCATCATGCGACGGTTATCGGGGTCGTTTGCGCCTTCCATGCCGTATTCATCGCCATAGTAGATGAGGGGAACTCCGGGCTGCGTCAGCAATATGGTCATCGCTTGTTTGACTTTGAAATAAGACTTCCAATCGGAATCGGGGACTTCTGGATTTTGCTTCCATTTGTCTTTGGATTGGCCGGCGGCGACAGAGAGTGCGCGAGCGACGTCGTGGTTGCCCATAAACGTGCCCATGAGATGGGTGGGGTAGGGGGAATTGTTCAACGACGTTTTGTCATATATAACTTTCCCCATATTGCCCGATCTGAGTACTTCTTGGATGGAGTAGTAGAGCGGGAAGTCGAATTGGGCGTGGAGCAAGTCGTTGCCAATGTATTTATTGATGAGTCCGACATCGCCTGTAAACGTCTCACCGACCATATAGAACGTGATGCCCGTGTTGTTGAAGAGCGTTTCGACGGCAGAACGCAAATCTTTGATGAATTGGATATTCATGTGTTTGACGGCGTCGACGCGGAATCCGTCGATGCCCGTCTGCTTGATGAGCCAAATGGCGTGATCGACCATGAGTTGGCGAGCGTCGGCGATTTCGTAGTTGATATCGGGGAGATCGGCCGAAAACCAGCATTTTTCGGGATAGTTATCCCAATTATTATCTTTGTCGCAGAGCACGCCATTGGGGGCATCGTTAAACCAGTTTTGGTGGTTTTTATAGATGGGGCTATCGCGGTGGACGTGGTTGGCGGCGAAGTCGACGAGTACGCGCATGCCGCGTTCGTGGCAAGCATCAACCAAGTCGCGGAGCTCTTCCATCGTGCCAAAGTGCGGTTCGATGGCTTTCATGCCTTTGAAATCGGTGTCTTTATTGGCGTCGGTCATAAACGTCGTAATCGGCCAATACGAGTGATATGCCGAATACGTTCTGTTGTCGGTGCCTTTGCTCGTGCCTTGGGTATTCATCGAAACCGACGAAATCCAGAGCGTGTTGACGCCCATATTGGTAAAGTAGCCTTCTTCGACTTTTTGCTTCAAACCCTTGAAATCGCCGCCCATCCATCGAGCATCCGATGTGCCTTCGTGTGAAGCATCGGTCGTTGGGTTGTTATTGCTCGAGTCGCCATCGACGAAGCGGTCGGTGAAGGCAAAGTAGAGTAGGGCATCGCGCCAATCGAACGCCGTATCTTCGACCCAAACGGGGGCATAGACGTCGCCTTTGTCGGTCTTGATATCGTAGTTATAGCGCGTGTTTTTATCGACCGTATCGGTGACGACAGACCCCGTATATTGCGCGTTTTTGCCACCCGTCACGCTCGTAATGTTGACGCCGTCGGACAACGTAATGGTGACGTTTTTGCCATTGACGACGATGCTCTTAATGTGGTTGTCACCGAGGACGACCGTGCCGCCACCCGTATTTCCGCCCGCGTTTCCGCCTGTATTTCCGCTGGCCGTTCCCGATTTGCCAAAGGAAATGCCACATTGGGTGATCTTTGCGATCGAGTTGTCGTCATTGTCTTTTTCGCCATTGGCAGGATCGGTTTTCCAAGAGTCTTTATCCCAACCATCGACGTAATACTTGTATTTGTAGGAATCGTCTTTTTGGACTTCAATTTTGATCGTATGGTTGCCATTGCCGTCGCTCGTCATCTTGTAGTCGGCTTTGGAAGGCGATGTAATCACACCATCGGCGGCGTCGAGCCAGTTGTTAAACTCTCCGACGAGGTAGACGTCGAAATCTGCCGTGCCACCCGAGGCGATGTTCGTGTACTCATTGAAATACGTAAACGTCGCATAACACTTGCCATCTTCGTTTCCCGTATTCCCCGAGTTCCCGTTGTTCCCCGAGTTCCCGTTGTTCCCCGTGTTACCAGTGCCATCTTTAACGCATTCGCCTTTGGCGTTTTGCGTATATCCCGTTACGCAAACATTACAAATGCCTGCCAAATTGGTCTTATAGCCTTCGTCACAGATGCACACGCCACTTTCGTTCTTCGTGCCATGACCGCAAGCCGACGATTCATTCGTATCGTCTGCGCATCCAGCAATAAAAGCCGCAATAGCAAAGCAAATGACTGATTTTTTCATTGCAAACCCTCACCGACAAAGTTGTTGTTATCCGAACCTAAAAGCCGCGCGATAAGCCGCTTAAAGCGGTGCAAAATATACGCGAAAAAAGCGAAAAATGCAATATTCTGGCACTTTTGGCGCTCAAAGAATACGCGCCCCAAAGGCATCGTTTGGCGCCTTCCGATCGCGCCCAAATGGGGACGATAAAAAGTGACATATCGAAGTGCGATCTGGTGTATAAGCACATGGCGCATTGGCATGCGCCGAGCGAAAGTCGCGCTATCGTAGCGGTAGCGCATGATTTGTATTGTTTTCGAGAATGGAGTCCAAAAATGAAGATTCTGATGGTAGCTTCGGAAGCCGTCCCTTATGCCAAGACTGGCGGCCTAGCCGATGTCGCTGGCGTCTTGCCCAAATTCCTCAGGCAACTCGGGCACGACGTGCGAGTCGTCATCCCACTCTATGGGAGCATCGATCGCTGGAAATATCGCATGGATGACGTTCCTGGAGCGATGGGCGTTTGGATGGGCGTGATGGGTGAGCTCTGGTGCGGGATCAAAGAATCGCGCCTTCCCAATAGCGATGTTCCCGTCTATTTCATCGATTATGAGCGGTTTTTTGCACGTTCCCAACTCTATAACGAGCCCAACGGACAGGGCTTTATGGACAACGACAATCGCTTCGTGTTTTTATCGAGAGCGGCTCTTCAACTTTGCAAAAAGCTCGATTTTGCGCCCGATATCGTCCATTGCAACGATTGGCATACGGCGGCAGTTCCCATCTTCCTCAATACGGTCTATCGCGACGATCCGTTCTTTAGCCATACGGCTTCGCTTTTGACGATCCACAACATGGAATACCAAGGGCGATATTACTCGGGATTGATGGATGTGCTCGACATCGGTTGGGAACATTTCAACCATCTCGAACTCGAATGGCAAGGGCAAGTGAATTTGCTCAAAGGCGGCATTTATCACAGTACTTTGTTCAACGCCGTGAGCCATGGCTATGCCGCCGAAATCCTCACGCCGCAATTTGGTCATGGGCTCGAAGGCGTCGTTCAAGATCGCCGCGACGCGCTTCGCGGCGTGCTCAATGGCATCGATTACGAAGAATGGAATCCAGCGCACGACGTCTACATTACGGCGCCATACGACAAAGAACAGATGGCTGGGAAAGCGGTCTGCAAACACGCGCTCCAAGAAGAAATGCATCTCGTGCCGCGATCCGATGTTCCGCTCTTTGGGCTCGTCGCCCGGCTCGTCGATCAAAAGGGCATACGGCTTTTGGCAGAAGTTTTCGAGTCGCTCATGGCGCTCGATCTTCAGATCGCGCTATTGGGCAGTGGCGAGTCTTGGGCGCACGACTTTTTCAACGCGATGGCGGCAAAATACCCTGGGAAATTTGCTTGTTATCTGGGCTATAGCAATCCGCTTGCGCATCGCATCGAGGCGGGTTCAGACTTCTTCCTCATGCCGAGCGTTTTCGAGCCGTGTGGGCTCAATCAGCTCTATAGCTTGCGCTATGGTAGTTTGCCCATCGTCCACGCCGTGGGGGGGCTCAACGATACGGTCGAGAATTTCGACGAATACAATCACACAGGGACGGGCTTCAAATACAACGATCAAACGCCCGGGGCTTTCTACGATACGATAGGTTGGGCTCTGAGCACGTGGTATCACCGCCCCGACGATATCGCCGGTTTGCGCTGGCGTGCGATGAGTCAGGTCTTTTCGTGGCAAGGATCGGCGTCGCAATACGTCGACATCTATCGCGAAGCGATTTGGCGTCGCACGGGGCAAAGCGTCGATTAGACGCGCCGTCTTGCCAATCATTCGATATAGACGCGCGCCGCGCGCGCCGTCTTGCCAATCATTCGATATAGACGCGCGCCGCGCGCGTCGTCTTGCCAATTTACGGTAAGTTTGGTATTTTATCGCGTGGTATCCCGTATTGTTCCTTTAGGCTTTTTTTCAAAGGCGTCATAGCTATGGCAAATCTCGTTTTGGATCTCAAAGAAATCGAAGTGGAATACATTGCTCCCCATGTCATGAACGGTACGGGGCGTATTACGCTGTTGCTGACGATCGTGCGTGGTGCTCGCGGCAAGCGCAAACTCTTGGGCGAGGCCTTTGCTCGCACGATTTATCAGCCGATTATCCATTTCAAAGTATTCGACGATGTCGGCTTGGAATCGCTGTTTTCGCGCTTCTTGCAGCAGCTCATTCACCGCGGCTATCGTCCCGTTCAATACCGCGAGCGCGATCTCGACGATCATCTCTCGAGCTGGAAACCTTGCGATATCGCTTCGCTCGACGATACCGATCTCAAACGCGGTGAAGATGCCGATATCAACTTTGGCGAAACGTTCGAAGATTTCTAGGCGATATGGCGACGATACAATCTGGAACGATAAGGGTCATCTACGAAGACGACAATTTTCTCGTCGTCGATAAACCGAGTGGTATTCCGACCCATGCGCCCAACGATTCGATTCAAGGTGTAGCCGAGATATTGGGTGAGGCGCGTGGTTTGCGCCTCGGCGTCCATCAAAGACTCGATGCGGCGACGAGTGGCGTTTTGGCGTTCTCGAAGTCGGCCCAAGGTGCCACGCGTTTGGGCAAGGCATTCGAGTTGCGCAACGTCAAAAAGACGTATCGGGCACTCGTCTGTGGCATTCCAAAAACTGCCTCGGGGCAATGGACTCATACACTCGTGCACGAAGGCGGCGTGACAAAGGCTTCGCCACAAGGGAAGATGGCGAAATTGCGCTACCGAACGGTCGCCACGATCGGGCCGTTTGCGCTTCTCGAAATCGATTTGATGACGGGGATAACGCATCAAATCCGCGTGCAATGCGCTCTAGAGGGCATGCCCATTTTGGGCGATGCCCTCTATGGCGGAGGCAATTGCTTCGAACGGCTTTGCCTCCATGCGCAAAGACTCCTCATCACGTCGGAGCCCAATTTGCCGGCATTTTATGCAAAGCCGCCGATGTGGCTCGACGCGCCGAAACTCGACAAATTGTTTTCGGCGATTCTGTCTCGTGCGATGGATCCATGGCGCAACGCGCCAGGCGGCTTTGCACAAGACGAAGTATTTTGCGTCTTTGCGCCACAACATAGCGGAATTCCCGAGATCGTCGTCGAAAGACTCGGGCGCACTTTGCTCGTGCGCCATCTCGAACCCGATGCCGATACGCTTTGGCGCGAAGGCGATATGCGCATATTTGCAAAGTGTGCTCTCCGAGAATGCCAATGCGATGACTTTTGTTATCGAGTTCACGAATCGGCGTCGAAGCGGCACGCGTGTCGATCGCTGGCGCGAGCTTTCGACAAGGCTTTCGATCCGTTCGTCGCCTGCGAGCAGGGCATTGCCTACCAGTTCGATTTATCGGGCAATGCAACGGGGCTATATCTCGATCAGCGCGATAATCGCCATTGGATCGCCCAAAATGCCTCGGGTAGCGTCATCAATTTATTCGCCTATACGTGTGCTTTTTCGGTTTGTGCGGCGATGAATCCAAATGTGACGTCGACGACGAGTATCGATGCCGCGCCTGCCGCCCTCAAAAAGGGGCGATTAAACTTCGAACGCAACCACATAGATTTGAATGGGCATAGGTTTATCAAAGAAGATGCCATCAAATACTTGTCGAAATGCGTTCAAAACGGAACAAAATTCGATACGATTATTTGCGATCCGCCGAGTTTTGGACGCTTCGAAAAGAACGTGTTTTCGCTCGAAGACGACTTGAACGATCTATTGTCGCTTTGTTGTCGAGTGGCGGCTCCGGGGGCTTTGATGCTCTTTTCGATCAATCATCGAAAAATCCGCCTTTCGAAGCTTCGTTCTGCGTTCAAAGAGGCAACGCGAAATCTCGAATACGCACCCAAAGACGTCTCGATATTCGTCAACGACGAGACCGTGTCGGTTCTAGGCGTTGGAACCGATCTCAAGACGATTCGATGCCGTTTTAGTCGTGCGACGAATGATTGATCGTCGATATATTCCCTCCCACCGTGATAAGTGGGAGGATAAAATATGGCAAGTTCGTCGAGAAAATGCCGACAATCGCTATTTTGCCGGATCGGGTTGGACGATATTGCCATCTCGAAATCGCGTCTTGAGGATGACGTTTCCCTTTTCGTCGAATTGCGTAAATTCTCCCTCGAGTTTATCGTCGATATAGAACGATTCTTCGGCGGGGAATCCGTTGGCATGCCAGCGTTTGCATCGTCCTTCTTTGACGTCGTCGGCATAGGTGCATTCGAGGAGGATTTGCCCGTTTTGCGCATAACGGCGCATGATGCCATTGAGTTTTCCTTGGCTGTATTCGATTTCGAATTGTGGGGTGCCATCCGAAAAAGTCGAGCGATACATCCCGGCGCCATCTCCTGCCATGTTTTTACTCCATAAGAAAAAAGCCGTATTGCATACGCATTTGGGGGTGGGCGGCGACACGGCATTTTATCATAGATCGAGAGAAAAAAGTTAAATCTTATGCGGAACTTCGGCGAGATCGGTATTGAGTGCCGATTTGCCCGTTTCGATGTTGTTTTGGTTGGCTTTTTCGAGGGTTTCGATGCGATCGACGAGCCGGCGCAGGGCAAAATCGAGCTCTTCGATCGTGAGTTGTTGCGATAGATTGGCGTTGGCATCGAATTTGAGATGCGATCGACGTGCGAATTGAACGGTTGCATCGTCGGAGCTTAAGTCGTCGGCGTGAATGCCTTGTGGTGGGGCTTGCGGAGCAGGGCATTGGACTTTGGGCGTGCCTGAGTCGGCGACGTAGACGACGGTTGGTGGTGGGGCGTCGTCGTCGTCGATGAGCTGCACGAGCCCAGGGATACTGCACAACAAGGCGGCGACGCCGATAAACGTCGGAATCCAGTGCTTGAGCGAAAAGCGCTTTGTCGTTTGTGGTGCTGACGCGGTGCGACTGGCGTGTAGAGGCGCGGGACTCTTTTCGCGCTCGCGTTCGATGCGATCTTCGATCGACGAGAGCAAGGCATAAGAATCGACGGAGTCGATAAACGATTCGGCGTCGAGTCGCACGGCATGGCGCAATTCGTTGAGCGCTTGCCACGTCGGCGTTTCGGATAACGACTCATGCGATATGGCATCAAGTTCGTCGGATGGCGTTTCGCCATCGAAATACGATTGGATCATCAAGGGATTGACTTCTTTCTTTTGCGCATCTTGATGCATAACACCCTCCACTAGGACGACACAAAATCCCTAGTGCCGTAACGGAACTCTGCAGATTATATTCACAAATTCTTGCCTATGAACGACAGTAAAAACTCGCTTCTCGACAAAAAAGCTCCTCGACATAAAAGCTCCTTGACAGAACAGTCTCTTTCACGTGAAAATCGCTCTTTCAATGTGTGTGGTGCGCCGGCAAATCGCGCGGCGCAATTTGGCAAATCGCCGCTAGTCGGCTCGAACTGTTGCCGCGTGTCTCGATCGCGGGTGAAGGAGTGAAAGATGAGCGATAAATGGAAAAAGAAAGACAAGAACGTTCAGAATTGCGAAGTAAAAGAAGAAGTCAATTCGCAAGAAATCCTCGAAGAAGACGAAAAATGCGATTGCGGAGGCGAATCCCACGCCGAAGAAAAAGTCGATGAATCGCCCGCCGTCGAAGAAGAGCGTTGTTGTCGTTGTTGCTGTTGTGATTCAGACGACGACGATGATGACGATGACGATTGGGACGACGACGATTGGGATGATGATGACGACGATGACGACGGCGAATGCCCGTATTGTGGGCGAGCTTGGAAATCGACGTGTTTACATCATCACGACCATTACTATCACGGACGTTGTTGCGGTGATTGCGATTGTGACTGCGATTGCGATTGCGAGTGTGGATGCCGTGGGCACTACACGAAGAACACGTGCCGCGATATGGCCATGGCAGTGGGCAAGACGATCGCTTTGTCGGCGATTGCCACGGCGACGACGATGCTCGTCACCGCCGTTTTGCGTCGCGTCATTCGCTGACGCAAGTGATTAATGGCTAAGAACGGCGACGGCATTCCGATCGCCGTTTTTTTGTGGCACGGGCGTCTGAAAGCGCGTGTCGTTTCGTTCGACGATAAAGGCGCGTTGCGAAGTGCTCCACGAGAGATCGTAACCGTTGTCGTTTGCGTATTGTTTCGCCGTCGCGAGCCCGAGCCCTGTGCCCGACGTCTTCGTCGTGTAGAAAGGCTCAAAGACGCGGAGCGCATCTTCTTCGGCAATGCCGCGCCCCGAGTCCGAAAATGCTATTGTTCCGCTTTCGTCGGCGCGTATCGTGACCGTCGCTCTCCCTGAATTTGCTTCGGCAGAATTCTGCCACATCGTCATGGCAATTTGTCGGAGCGATGTTTCGTCGAATTCTATGCAATAATCGTCGGGAATATCGCATTCGATTTTCATATCTTTGAATTTCGTATGTTCGCCAAATAGCTTCCATTGCGAACGAATGACGTCTTCGAGTCGCAGGCGTTTCACGTTGAGTTTTGGCTTTCTCGAGAAGACGAGAATGTCGTTGAGCATATTGTTGAGCCGTGCGATTTCTCCGCTCATCATTTCGTGGACTTGTGCGATTTCGTCTTTATCGGTGAGGTATTGGAGCATTTCATTGCATCCGCTCACGCAAGAGAGGGGATTGCGGATTTCATGAGCGACTTTTGCCGAGAATTCGCCCAAGTGTTCGAGTCTCGCTCGTTGTGCGCGTTCGCGTTGCGCTTTGTATTGTGCCGTCATATCGGTAATATGGTAGCCGACGAATTCGTATTGTTGGATGGGGAGTTTGAACTGGGCAATGTGGAGGTAACGGTGATTCGTGTACGACGTCCATTCATTCGAAGATGTTTGGATGGCGTCGTGACTCGATTGCATCTGTTGGATATCGCGCATGGCGCAGCATTGCGGATGCATATTGTTTTTGAATCCGAGGCCGGAATCTTCGGGATTGGGTGCCGTTTGTAGCGTTTCGGTCGAGGTTTGGAATTGGGGGACTTCGTCGCGCGAAACCGATCGATTCGCAAGCGAAGAAATTGGCGTGCGCGGTATTTCGAGTGCATCGCCCAACAGCGTTCGAGCACTTGGATTGTGAAAGACGACGCGATTTGTCGCGGGATTGACGATGATGACGCCGATGGGGAGCGCATTGAGCAATATCGAATATATGCCCTTGAGATGGGTAAATTCGGCATCGGCAAGCGCCAGACTGTGGCTGACCGATGTGTAGAGATGCGATAGATGACCGGTGAGGAATCCGACGCAGTATGCGGCTAGGATGAGATAGCTCAGATAATAGCCACCGACGAGGTTGGGCGTGGGCAAATCGGCGAGTGCTTTGATTTCGTGGTAGGGAATGGCCTGTACGTAGAGCGTGCAAAACATGACGATCGAGACGATCGTTGCGCCGATGAGTCCGCCGCGCCGCTGTAGCGTTATGCCGCCATAGAGTGGCACGATTAAAAACAAATAGAAAAACGGGCTCGCCGAAAACCCCGTCAAAACGACGATAAATGCGACGAGCAATGAATCGTGCACCATGCCGATATAAGTCAGTGGTGAAACGAATTTATTGCGCAATAAGCAGATACAGCAAATCGTCGTAAAGACGAGGATTTCGCTCACGCCGCCGAGTAAGAGCAGGGCTTCGTCGGTCACGCGCGTGACGTCCATGCGGATAAACCACACGATTGTATAGCTCAAGACGAGGAGCGCGTATGCACCGCGCACGAGCGTCACGTATTTGAGCTTTATGTGGAGCGAGTTGTCCGATTTTTCCGAAGTCTCGGTGGGCGGGGGAACGACGGGCTTGGCGCTAGGGATCGCATCATGCGCCGTAGACGTAGCTGCATGGGTTGGGAGTTCTTTGTCGTCGGTGTGCATGAGGTACCTAAAGAATGAAAAAAGCGCGCAATCGATTCGATTGCGCGCAAATATCGCCGAAAGACAGCGTCGGAGTATGGCGTTTAGATTAGATGACGCTTTGAATTTTTTGTTTCAAGATGCGCGCTTTGAGATTGTCGATCGTCATGACGAGGTCGTCGTCGTTGTTGAGTTCGGCATATCCGCGAGCTTTTTCGAGGTATTTTTGAGCGCGTGGTTCGATCGATGGAATGCGCAAACCGTAGAGGGCATCGGCCATTTCGTAGTAGACGTGGCTCGTCTGATTTTCGAATCCCGCTCCGGCAGAATCTTTTTCGAACCCAGCGATATGTTGATTAAACTTTGCATGGACGAGTTTATCGACGAACTCTTCGCCCGTGCTGTCGTCGCCTTGGGCAAAGGCTAGGAGCGCAGAAACGCGCCACAAACCGTCTTCTTCGTGCGGGAATGCTTGGGCGAATTGTTCGAGAGCCGCTTTAGCGGCGTCGAATTCTTCGGTTTCGACGCAATCGCGAACGACTTCGAGGTAGATGTCTTCGTAGCACAACTCATCGGCTTTTTTGCGAGCGTTGATGATGCTGTTGGCAATTTCGCGAAAGAGGGCATGCATACCGCGATCGAGGGCAACGCTCGCGACCATCCAGCGTTTGAAGAGATCGTATCGCTTCCACGGCAATGCCTCGATCTTATCGGCAGAATCTTCTTTCATCGCGCGGAATGTGTTGGCCTCGGCTTCGGGGATCGTCGTCCAATCGAAGTAGGGATTGAAACCGATTTCTTCGGCAAAGGAGAACGCCGAGAGGGCTTTTGTTCTGTCTTCTTCTTCGAGTTTTCGCAACAGTTCGAGGTCACTTTCGTCCTCTGCGAATACGTCATCGGACTCGTTCTCGTCGTTGTCGTCGTCTTCCTCGTTCATCGATTCCGACGCCATATCCTCGTCTAGCCCAAATTCTTGATCGAGTTCGTTATCACTGTTTTGACGCTTTTTTTTCGACATTTCGTCTACCTATAGAGAAAGTTCAACTCGCCCTTGTATCGATTTGACGACGATAAAGGGCAAAATATAATACGCTTATGCATCTCGATGCGTCAAGAAATATGCGTAAAAATTAGAATTTTGCGACTTCAATCGTCGATCCCTGAGGCGAAGAGGCGATTTCTTGTAGCTGGTAATCTTCGCATCCATTGGCGACGAATTGGTCGACGATGCGCCTAAAATCATCGCCGATGGGGGCGTGATTGGGGTTGATTTCGATAGCGATCATGCCGTTGGCGACGAAGCGTTCGGCGATATCGGTCACGCCGTCGATGCGTTTGATACATTTTCGCATGGCGACGAGGGCATCGGCATCGGGCATTGAGGCGAATCGCAAAACGGGATACGATACGATAGCAGGGAGCGATTTTTTGCCCGTATTCTGGGCGACGATGATGGCTGGCTCGAGTTCGAATGCAATGCGTTGGCGGATTTGTCGCTGGGCATTATCGATGCTCTTGGCGCTCGCTCGATACGTCCGATCGATCGAGGCGAGGCGCGCATTGCCCGCCGTCAAGTCGATCTTGGCTGTCGCCGCACATGTATATTGCAAATCGCGCGACTCGCAGGCATAGGCAATCTGTCCATTGACGACGATCGAAGCTCCAAAGAGCGATGCCATCGTCTTTGCCGTCGAATTCGAGAGCGGATATTGCCCATAGACGGTCGGGCTAAGCCGTGGGGGATTGGAAATCTCATAGGGCGCAATGACTTCGCTTCCCATCGTTCGAAACGCCTCGACCCACGGGCGAGCGGCTTCGAAATTCGATGGCCACCAACCCGAATCGCGGCGCGCCGCATCGGTCGATTCGGCTATCGTCACATTGATCTTCGGCGCGCCGCGGAGGTCTCCGGGCAATGCCATGATCGGCGATGCGAAGCCAAAGACTGCGCTCAGAAATGTCGTCGTAAAAAGGCTCAATTTGGCGAATTTATGCATAAAATTCATCGCTAGGTATTTCTGGTGAATAAAATTGCGGAATGGCGCTTCGCCGATGGGGCGAGGTGCAGAATCGCTCTATACGACAAGGCGGAGAAAATCGCCACGATATCGACTTGATTTTTCTGTCCGAAATCTATAGGGAGGCGGCGAATTTGCCAGATATGCGCGTATCTGGCTTTTTTGTCGTTTGGCGTCATAGAATCGCAGTTTTAATTTTTGAGGTGTCATCTATGGTTGCAATATCGGCTCCAGCTTATTTACGACCAAAAACGAATAAGCTTCCAGGTTATATTGCGGGCATTTTGGCGGGTGTATCGTATGGACTCAATCCACTGTTTGGCATCCCGCTCTTGACGACAGAGCACATGAGCGTCGACAGCGTATTGTTTTATCGCTACGCGTTTGCCGTCGTCATTTTGGGGGGATTCCTAGTGGCTCGCAAGGTATCGCTTCGCGTGATGGGCAAGCAATTTGGATTTTTGGCGCTATTGGGCTTCTTCTTTGCGATGAGTAGTTTACTCTTATTCGAGGCATACAATTTCGTGCCGTCGGGAATCGCGACGACGCTCGTATTTTTGTATCCAGTGCTCGTCGCATTTATCATGGTGTTTTTGCGCGTATTTCCGACGTGGCAAGTTTGGGTATCGATAGGTCTGACGTTTTTGGGCGTGATAATGTTGTGCCATACCGATAGTACGGCGACATATCGCCCGATAGGCTATGTATTGGCGGCTTTGTCGGCACTTTCGTATGCCTTTTTTATCGTCGTCGTCAATCGCAGCAAGACGGTGAAAGCGGTATCGAACACGGTTTTGACGTTTTATGCGTTGCTCGTCGGGGCGGCGATATTCTTCGTCCATGCGGTGTTTAACGATGCCATGATGTTGCCGCCCTCGACGGCGATTTGGAATTTGCTCGGTTTGGCACTTTTGCCGACGATCGTATCGACGGGGGCATTGGCTTGCGCGACGCGATTTATCGGGCCGACGAAGGCATCGGTTTTGGGCGTCACCGAGCCCATGACGGCGATCGCCGTGGGCGTCGCCGTCATGGGAGAACCGATCAATAGCTGGATCGTGATGGGCGTCATCTTGACGATGGTGGCGATCGTCTTCATGACGGTGAGCGATAAGCCAAAGCCTATAGCTTCGTGAAACCGCCCAAATCGGCCGAATCGAGTGGGGGACGATTCGACAAGATGTAGACAGCGCGGCGATTCTTTTCGTTTGGGGTATTGTCGGGGGTTGGAACGGCGAGTGATCGTTCGCCGGCACCGCGATAAAAGGTCGGAATCGATAGCCCGTGTTTTCGGAACCACGAGGCGATGGCTTTGGCGCGGTTGAGACTGAGTTTATCGTTCGAGGCGGCGCTGCCGACGGTATCGGTATAGCCCGTGATATAGAGATCGACGGCGACGCGTTGATGCGTTTGGATGACTTCGAGGATCTTGTCGAGCGATTCTTGTAGGTGGTGTTCTTGATCGCGTCGCACTTCGTACTTGGCGGTATCGAAGACGATATCGGTGTGGGGTATTTGGAAATAGAAGATCGTAAACGACGCCCATGAATTCTTGTCGTCCCAAGCTTTGATTTCGATCATGGCGGGCTTTTTGTCGTTGGGTTTCCAAACCAATTTGTGCGTTTTCGTGCGAGCGATGGGTTGTTCGACGGTATCGATGTGTGAACCGTCTTCGGCGGTGACCGTAATCGAGGCTCGGGTCATGGGCTTCGACGCATGGAGTGTGACGTCGTTCATCTCGGGGGTGAGCTCGCGGAGGTTGACGTCGAGTTGTAGCGGCGTCATGGCGTAGAATGTATGCGTTTGATTGAAGTTGATCGAATTGCCGAAATCGTTTTTACCCGTGATGACGAATTGGCATGAATAGGTGCCTTCGGCTTGCGACCACTGTATGAGCCGAGAGTCGCCCGAACGAATCTCGGCGAAATATTGAGTGATAGGGGCTTGACCGCAGTTGTAGATCTTGACGTTGACGTCTTTGAGCGTTGTGTTGGCGATGAGTTTGAATTGTGCCGGTGTGTCGACGCCATGGCGATCGAAAACTTCGTAGCGGATCGGGCCTTGTGCACTGTTTTGCGCCCATGCTTGCGTCGCAAAGAGCGCACAACAAAGCGAAAAAGCAATTGTGAGAGATCTCATCGTGGCACCTCCTTTGGGGCAATGAACGATAAACGATGTGGAACGCTGATGATAACGCAAATCGCGGCGCGATGCGATGAATAAAGCGATCGCGCCGGCAAACTCGATGATCGCATGACCACTGCACGATGCGTGCCAACGTGGCGCACGGAAACGACACCTGCGGGTCAGCGGCTGCGGCGGGTGGCGTGCAAAAAGCGCGGCGTATTGCGCCCCGTAGGGGCAAGATAGCCGCGCAGCGCAGCGTATTGCCCCTCGCGGGGCAATAGCGGCGCCAAAAAAGCGCGTATTGCCCCGTGAGGGGCAATAGCGCGTTCGGGTTGCGAATGGCAACGCCATCGCAACCGACAAGCACGACATTCGATGATAAAACGTGAAATCGGGGCGCGATATTCTAAAAACTTGCGAAAAAAGCGCAAAAGTAGGACAATAGGCGTTACGGTCGCGCTTGGTGCGTCTTATGCTTGTACTCGTTGCGTGTTGTATTCATGACATTAGATAAGAATCATTATATTGGGGCTGTCTTAGCAGGCGGTTACAAAATCGAACGGTTTGTTGGGTCGGGGGCTTTTGCATACGTTTATTTTGCGAAAGCGCCGACGGGGCAGGGATGTGCGGTTAAAATCCAATACAACTTGGCGCAAGATGCTCGAATAAGATTCAGTCGTGAAGTCAAAGTGTTGCGAGAAATTCCGCCAAACGACTATTTGGTGCGATATTTTTCGGATGGTGAGACGCCCGAAGGATATCCCTACTTAATCATGGAATTCGTCGATGGCATGACGCTGAAAGAGGCGCTGAAGCGTCGCCGCGTGTGGCCCGTGCAAGAAAGTTGCGATTTGATTTTGCAGTTGTGCGATGCGTTTGGTGGGTTGCACCAGTTGGGCGTCGTGCACCGAGATGTGAAGCCCGACAACATCATGTTGACGCGCAATCACCAGGTCAAATTGATGGACTTGGGGTTGATCAAAGACGCGCAAGGGCTGTTTAAGTTGCTAGAAAGCGAAGATATCATGCGCGGGCGCGACTTTGCCGAAAACCTCGACAAAGGCGTTTTGGCAGGCACGCCCGAATACATGGCGCCAGAGCAATTTAGCGACCCGTCGCTCAACGACGAATCGCTCGCCAAGACCGATACATGGACCGACGTCTATAGCTTGGGTCTCATCTTTTACGAGATGGTGGCTGGGCGCAAGTTGTTCGTGTTTAATCCGCCGGCGAATGCGTCGCAGAACGAATTTGCCAAGGCGTTGTTGGCGTTTTTGACGATGCGAACGCAGCAACGCGACGAAGAAATCCTCCCGCCGCCCAATGTTCCGTATCAATTGTGGACGGTGATTGCGCGGGCATTGCACGCCGATCCGACGCGCCGCCAGCACAACGCGCAGGAATTTGCCGACGATATTCGCCGATATTTGACGTCGGGCGAGGGCGTCGTCGAGCAAGATAGCGACAAGACGAGTGCTATCGATTTGGCGAATTTTGCAGAGCTCATGCGGGCGAAAGAAACGGCCCAAGTTGGGGCGGCGACGAGTAGCGATCAGCAGTTGTTTGCGACGAATCGCCAGAGCTTGGCGGCGGCACCTGCGGCGATGCCGATCCCTGGGAATGTCGGGGTTTCGGGGTTGCCGAGCATGCCTGGGTCGCCCGGATATGTCGACCCAGGCGAAGACGACGGCGATGGCAACGGCTTTTTGTGGGGATTTTTAATCGTCTTGCTCCTCATCATCGTCGGCGTGCTCGTGTTCTATTTGTTCTTCTTGCCGAAGTGATAGATGTTGAGTTTGGAGGAAATGCCAATGGCGCGGCGTTTGGCGGCGGTTGGAATTTCGTAGACAAAAGTACGTATGGATAGAGAAAAATTGTATTCGCTTCATGCGACGTGTGCGCGTGGATTTGAGCCGTATTTGTGTCGAGAGCTCGCCGCGCTAGGCATCGCCGAGGCGTCGGAATGTGGCGGTGGTGCGCAGTTTCGTGCGTCGTTTGAACAGGCCATGAAAGTTTGCCTCTGGTCGCGCATGGCGAATAAAGTCGAAATTTTGTTGGGCGACTGCTATGCCGTCAACGACGAGGCGATCTATGAATTGGGGCGAAAAATCGATCTTTCGCCGTGGTTTAGCCCCGATAAGACGTTTTGCGTCCATGCGCATTCGAGCGATCCGAAGTTCAAGAATGCGCTCTTTTTATCGCTCAAGGTCAAAGACGGGGTCGTCGACAATATGCGCGATGTGTGGGGGCGTCGGTGTTCGATCGACACGGAGCGGCCCGATATCGTGTTCAATTTGACGGTCGTTCAGCGGCGTGCTCGGCTCTATATCGAGTTGCAAGGCGATGGCTTGAGCATGCGCGGCTATCGCCGTCGGCAGTTGGCTGCCCCGATCCGCGAGACTTTGGCGGCATCGATGATTGCCGCCTCGGGCTGGGATGGATCGACGCCGTTTTGCGACCCCATGTGTGGATCGGGAACGCTCGCCATTGAGGCGGCGATGATTGCCACGCAAACGGCTCCGGGGATTCAGCGCCACTTTGGCTTCGAAAAACTGCCCTTCTTTGGCGATGTCGAAAGCCAATGGCAAGCGATGCGGCGCGAAGCTCGAGAACTCGCTCGGATCGGACGAAAGAATTTTGCCGGCGAAATCGTCGCTCGCGATATCGATGCCCAAGCACTCGACATTGCGCAAAACAATGCGCAAACGGCGGGGCTCGATTCGTGTATTCGATTTGTCGCCGGATCGGTCCTCGATTATCGTGCAAATGGCGTTTGCGTCGTGACGAATCCGCCATACGGCGAGAGAATATCGGTGTCGGGGATGGAATTGCCCGAATTTTATTTCCAATTGGGGCGACATCTTCGAACATTCTCCGATTCGTCGTTGACGGTCATCTCGTCGGCTGAATTGCTCAAGAAAAATATGCACATGCGCCCTGCACTTCGCATTTCGACGTTTAATGGACCTTTGGCGTGCGAAGTGGCGAGCTACGAACTCGGAAAAAAGAATAGAAATGGTGCGGCAGATCATTGATGGCTGATATCTCATTGATATCTATTGATATCTATTGATATCTGGTATTTATCAATATCTATTGGTATCTGGTATTTATCAATATCTGGTATTTATCAATGTCTGATATCTATCGATGCGCGGTGCCGATGGATGGGCGTCGATCGATGGAGTGCTTTATAGGCGACTTGCATGAGGATGGCGGCGCGATCGTCGATGCAAGGCGTAGAAGTTTTTGAAGGAAAGAGAAATGGCAAACAATAACATTGGCGGAGCCAGTGGCGATATCAACGATTTGGCGGGATTGCCCAAGCGCGTAAACCTGGGACAGAATAAGAAGCGATTGAGCGGTCAGGTGAGCGCTGGTCATGCACATATCGAGGGCGATATGGCTCTGGGCAAGCGATGTATTACGGCTTTGCGTTCGAGTGGTGAATTTAGCCGTGCGACGCAAGGATTCCATGCTTATCCGGCTCGATTGCACCCCGAAGCCGCGCGGCTTTTGCTCGAGGCATTGCCCGGAGAATCGCTTGGCGACCCGTTTTGTGGTGGCGGAACGCTCTTAGTCGAAGGTTTAATCGCCGGGCGTCGCGTCTATGGATCCGATCTCAACCCGATTGCGACGCTCGTTTCGACGGCTCGCACGGCACTTTTATCGTCTGCGCAACTCGACTTGCTCGCCGAAACCTGCAAATCAGTCGCCGAAACGGCCAAAAAGACGTGCGCCGAAAAGAAACCCATCCACTTGCACGCCGCCATCTTGAAATACAAGAGCTGGTATAAGACGAATTGTTTCGACGAATTGACGCATCTCTTTGCGGCGATTCGATCCCTCGATTCCGAAATCAAACCGCTTGTGCAAGCGATATTTTCGAGTCTCGTCGTTAAATACAGCTTGCGAGCCTCCGATACGTCGAACAAAGTCGTCTATATTCCGCGTAAAAATGGCGCCGTATTGCGAGCCTTCTCCGATAAAGCCAAGGAATACATCGACCAGCTGGCGCAATTGCAAGCGATCGTGCCGCCCGGAACCGAATCGGCGAAGATATCGCTCGCCGATGCGCGGCACCCTGGATTCGACGCCGTCGATACGATTATTACATCGCCGCCTTACCCTGGGACGTATGATTATTTGTTGCTTCAGCAGTTGCGCCAAGCGTGGTTTGATCTCGATATGCGCAACGAGGACGAGATCGGTTCGCGTCGCAGCTTTAAGCAGACGCGAGCCGCCTATGAAAAATGGCTCAAAGACACCGATCAATGGATGGCGGCTTGTGCCAAAGCGCTCGTGCACGGAGGCAAGATGGCTGTCGTCGTGGGCGAGGGAATGCAGGGCGGGCGCTTGCTTCGCGTCGCCAAGCCGACGATTGCGGCAGCGCAAAAAGCAGGGCTCTCGTTTGTGACATCTGCCTCGGTCGATCGATTTGATCCTGCGACGCGCATGAAGAAGATCGAATACATACTCGTCTTCGAAAAGCCCGATAAAAAGTCGATCGACAAAAGAGAAACGGCTTCGAAGGATTGAAATGCGCGATAGTTCGGATTTGCAAAACGCGGACGCGGGATCGCTCGGTTCGCGTCTATCGAAGCACGATGACGCGGTGGAGACGGATTTGCGCCGTCTCCAGTCGCAACTCGAATCGTTTAATCGAGCGCGCGATTGGGATCAGTTCCATAGCCCACGCAATTTGGCGATGGCGCTATCGGTCGAGGCGGGCGAATTGCTCGAGTGCTTTTTGTGGGCTCGCGATGGCGAGCCCATCGAGGCCAAAAAACGCCATCATATCGAAGAAGAAGCCGCCGATGTGTTGATTTGTTTGCTCAATTTCTGCAGTCAATCGGGCATCGATCTACCGCAAGCCTTTTGCCAAAAACTCGCTCGAAACGCCGAAAAGTATCCCGTCGAAAAGGCTCGCGGATCGCGCGATAAATACGATTCCTTATAATTATCGATAAAATATATCAGTGCCTCGTCGGCAAAGCGGCGGTGGGTAATAATCCATCGATATATCATATATCACAGAGTCGGTGACGATTGGGCAAGGTGAGAAGAGCGACGCGCGATGTTGGCGGTCGCTCTCTTCGTCGATTTATGACTCTGTGCCGATTGAATTATCGATGCGTTCGAGTTCGGGGGGCAAGTTGCACAATATACTGTAGAGTTCGTTTAATTCGGGCTCATCGGTGCGATAGGCTTTTCCTGCTAAATTGATGACGATGATCGTATTGTTATCTTCGTATGAAACTGTAGTTTTGAAACGCGTCCCTGCACGAGAAACGCAAGAATAGATTGCCCGACGGAGAGTTTTAGCGGGTTGAATCGAGCCTTTGAAAACGACGACGGCGTATGCGTATGGATAGACCGAAGATTCGACTTCATTCATCGATACCGAAACCATCCAGCACAAGAGATGTTGCATGGTGGATTTGGGCGAGAGGAGTAGGCGTATATCGCGGATGGTGTGTGGCGGTTTGATGCGCATTTCGACTTGTGGAGTCATGATAAAAGCGGCGTTGCGATTATCGTGCAAAGTCATGAGTGTGCGCAAAGTTTTGTATTTATCGCTTTCGTAGGTTATCTCTTTGCGTCCCGAACCTTCGACATATCCGCGTTGTTGGTCGTAGTACATGAAGACAAAGATATTTAGGAGGAATATACCACCGACTTTAAGTAAAAGGAGCTTAAAGAACGTCGATGTCGTTTCTTCCAAATATTCATCGACTAAAGTATCTGATAATACAATACATAACATGACTGCTCCGAGAGCACCGATAACAACTGCAAAAATGATCGCTCCAAATCTGACTTTTAACCCCACTCGATTCGTCTGAAGTTGGTGGAAATCATCTGTATATTGTACGAATATATCGCGAAGTTTGTCGTCAATTTTCATCCATTCGTATTTATTATCCGATGCGTCATTGCGTTCTCTCGATCGTCGCGTGGCGCGAGCGCCTTTCTTTTTCTTTTGTTTGTCGATGTCGGGGACCTTTTGATTATACATGATTCGAATGAATATGAATAAAGCAATGGAGATGCCCCACGGTATGAAAAAGCTTGGGACTATGCACTGAATGAAGATGGCAACGGCAATGATAATGGCGGTAATTGTATCGCGTTTCAACATAATCGTCTCCTACGGGTGAAGGCCTTGATAATCATCGGCGTGTCTGAGTAATTCGTCGTATCCAGCATATTGCCAATAGAGCGGGCATGCGCCTTGGCAGGCGGTAAATGCAGAACAACCTTTGCATTTTTCGTGCGCAAAACATTTGTGTTTAATTGCTTGTGCGCGTTTGTTAAACCAGACTTCTTGAAATCCCTCTTTGATGAGGTTGCCAACGGGTTCGTCCCACGATGAACATGGCAAGACATTGCCCTCGGGGTCGACCGAGATGAGGCCGTCGCAGGCGGCGCATGATTTATTGCCCAATCCGCGCGATATCGGATTGTATATACAAATTGGAATGGGCGAGTACCAATGAAATTCGAGATCGACTTTTGCAGCATTTTTGCGCACGACGTCGATCGCCTTGCCGATTTCTTCGTAGGGGATGAAAAGGGGATCGGTTTGTGGGCTGCGTTTCGTCGGCACGAATAGATTGAGCGACATGCGAATGCATCCCAATCGTTTACAAAGTGCCGGCAAATCGGCGATCGATTCGATATTGATTCGCGTCGACGTCGTATTCGTTTGCACGAGTATGCCGGCCGTGCGCAAGTTTTCAATTCCCTCGATCGTCTGCTTCCACGATCCTTTGCGCCCGCACAAGTGGTCGTGTATAGTTTCGTCGGGTGATTCTAGGCTGATTTGCGCCGTGCGAAGCCCCGCATCGTAGAGCGATTTGGCTCGCTCTTTCGTCGCCAACGTGCCATTGGTGACGAGATTGATTCGCAACCCGCGCGATTCGGCATAGCGCATCAGATCTTCGAGATCGTTTCGCAACAGTGGCTCGCCACCCGTAAACGAAAAGAAGGGAATCTTTGCATCGTCTTTGAATATATCGATGATCTTTTTGATATCATCGGCGACAATATCTTTGCTATCGAGGCGCCCACAAGCCCCATCGCATCCCGCATAACAAAAACGACATCGGTTATTACATCGATAAGTGACGGCAATTTCGCCCAATATCGGCAATTTATTGTAATCGAATGTATAGGGTATGCGTGTGGCGTGATGTGTTTTATTCGACACGGCAAGGGCGATATTGCGGAAGAATTCGTCGACTTGCAAACGACGCGTGTCGTCGAGCCCTGGGAAATCTTCGGCTCGGTTGCCATCTTGCAACCATTGTAATATGCGTTGTGCCGTCGGATTGACGCGATAGACGCGGTTTGGCGGCAAGATGAGTACGCCGTCTTCGGGGCGCAACAATGCAAGCGGACCACAAGTCTTCCAAAAATCGTCGACCCAGTCGAGCGAGAACGTTTCGGGAATGCTCATCGTGCACCCCCCGATACGCATGCACTATGGCACGCACTGTGACACGCACTGTGACACGCACTGTGACAAGCATCGTGGCAAGCATCGTGGCAAGCACTATGACAAGCACTATGACAAACGTTGTCGAGGTTGGGTTGTGTGAAACAACCGCTAAAGCACGCCGATGATGCGACGTAGTCGTTGAGCGTGTGTCGATAGGTCTCTGGGAGACCATGGCGATAATTGTATTCGTGTGTATAATAACGATTGCAATGCAACCAATAACATTGATATGCACAATAATATCGATAATCGTCATCGCTAAATCGCGTCGAAATGACTTTGTCGTCGAAGGCTTTGAATTTCATCTTCGTCGGGTCGGTTTCGTCGGGGTTCTCATACATCATTTCCATATAATATCGTCGCGTTGCATCGATATCGCAATCCCATGTTCGATCTTTGAAATCGGTAATGACATGCTCGATGAAATCTTGCAATTTGGCATTGTCGATAACGCCGATATCGTCGAAACACGCCAAGAACTTTTGTTCGATATCGCTCAAACTATCGACGTCTTGTTTGGGGATGATGGTAATCGGCTCGAGCGATTTGATGATGAGTTTATCTTGATCGGCGAGTGCTTGTACAAACATGCCGATGATTTGATCGATGCTGAGGCCGAGGAGCAAACCGACTTCGATGGGGTGTAGCGAACGGGCAATCTTGCCCTCTGTGCCATAGCCGCCGACTTGTAACTGTGGAGCTTCCCAAACCGCGTCGAGTATGCCTTCGTTTTGGGCGAGCTTTTCGAGCGCTTCTTCGGTCTTTTTGCGTTTTCGCGCCGTTCTGCGCGCGACGAGTAAAAACGTACCGGCGGCGGCAAATCCCGTCAATATACTCGTCAACCATTGTGCAATTGTATAACCGATGGGGACGTCCGATATTCCTGCATTCTTTACATCATCGTAATTCGTCGTTTTCATCACCGCCGCAGCACTTGGATCGAACGAAACGCTGTCGGATTTTACATAAAACAATAGATCGAGCTTTTCGCGCTTTGAAACATCGAATTGAGTAAAATGCAAAGTGAGATATGTATTATTGCTATTGACAAACCGTTTGCCGACGACGTCGATTTTACATCGCTGATTTATCGATGGCGTTGTCAATACAATCGCCGTGTTTTCGTTGCCTGCATTCATGCCATCGCTACGGCGATATCCCATGAATTTGTAAAAGGTGTCGTCGGAAACGCGATATATATTCGCCTTATCGGTTTGCTCGGCCACTTCGTTAGGCGCGATGACAATGGGCAATGTCATATATATATCGCGGTATCGCAGTGCGTAATCCCAATCGACCGGGTTCCAATGAAAATAATATAAATTCGTGCCGGCGTCGTTGGTCGTTTTGCCCACCAAACCTTGGTTAATGAGGTTGCCTTCGTACGAAAACTGCCAATACGACGTGCCCGGAGGCATCTTGGGGTTGGCCTCGAACTCCCATTCCTGGCTCCTCGTTTCGATAACCTTCAACGGCACGCGCCCACTTTGCGAGGCGTGCTCGGCAAAAAGGCTCCCCGCAATAAAACTCGGGTTTCGAATCGCAGGGTTCTGAAACGCCATCGCCGTCATCTGCCCCGAGCTCACTTGCCACTCGACGGTGTCGCTCACCACCGTATGCCCCGAGCTCTCGACGACGACGTGCACCTCAACCGATCGCGCCTCGGCTACGAGTTGCGCCTCGGCCGGAGACGCCACCAACGCCCCAACCGTCACGCCCAAAACCGTCATCATACTCGCCGAAATCTTCGAAAATACACGCATAATGCCTCCTATAGTAGGTTTACGATAGACCACCTGTGGATGATTATATGCCAACCTCGATTTCTGAACAAACAAAAAAAGACGTCGGCGCATTTTTTTTTCAAAATCGCATGTGCAGTCAACTATATATATTGTTTGTTGTGCGTTTTATATTGTTTCGTTTGTATCGATCGCGATGAGTATGTGTGTAATTATTTGTGTGTAATTATTTGTATGTCTCCCCCCCATCTCATACAATTATATTCTTTGTAATATGTATTTATATCGATCTCGAAGCGACCGATCTGTCGTTCGATGAATTGTCGTGGTGGCTTTGTGGCTCCTGCTATTGGCTTGCAGCCAATACGCAGGAGCGGTTGCGCTATTGGCTGCAAGCCAATACGCGCAACTGCCTCGGCTATGTGCTCACTTGCGTTGCGCGCATACGCCTCGGTTTTTTCGACAAGTTGCAAATCTATATCGTCATCGATATGTGCAAAATGTGTGGAGTGATCGATATATTTCGATTGTGTCACTCATATAAATGCTCGGGATTATCGAGCAGTACGGCATCGGCGGGCATGTTGTCGATCGGTTCGTAGTCGACTTGTCGCAGGGCTTCGTATAGGCCGATGCCCGTCGATATGGCGAGGTTGAGGCTTCGGATGTGGTCTTTACGGATGGGGAGTGTGACGCAACGATCTTGGAGTGGCGTGCGCAGGGCTAGACTGAGTCCGCGCGTCTCGGGGCCGAAGACGAGGGCGTCGCCGAGTCGGAATTTGACATCCGAGACGCGTCGTTCGGTTTTCGTCGTGAAGAGATGGAGGCGTTCGCGTCCGAAGAGGGCGACGATTTCGTCGAAGTTCTCGTGTATGCTCAAGTGGACATTGGGCCAATAATCGAGCCCGGCGCGTTTGAGTTTGGAGTCGTCGAGTTCGAATGCCATCGGTTTGACGATGTGCAGATGCGTATCGGTTCCGGCGCAGAGCCGGGCGATAGTGCCGGTATTGGGGGGAATTTCGGGTTCGACGAGGACGATGTGAAAGTGTTTATCGAGTGGTGTGCCGATTTCGGGCGATGGTTCAAATACGGGTATCATGACAAATGGTGAAATGTGTAGATGAATGGGGTAGAGTTAGCACCGAGTCCATAGCCCCTTGGCGCATGGCACGGGGGCTATGAACGGAGTGCAAAACGATACGATGTATAACGAAAAAATTGTGAATCGTCGTTATTGGGCGACGATGCTCAAGTAATCATCGGCGAGTTTTTCGGACGTTTTGAATTCGACGGGTGTGCCGCCGTTGATTTTGCATGCGTACGATTTCTTGCCGAAGGTGATGATCGTGGCACAAGCATTGCCTTTGGCGCCAGTTATCGCATCGGTCATGTATTCGATGTTATCGCCACATTTGTTACAGAGGAGATTTTCGTGCGTAGCGATAGTCTTCGTCCACGTGCTGGGCAATTTATCTTTATCGCCGCAAATGATCTTGGCTTGAGCTTGTGATCCGCGGATTTCGCCTGGTAATAGTGCTTGAATATAGGCGTTCTCGCCTTCTTTGACGGTGCCCCCCTTGCACCAAGCGATGGCGTCGTCATCGGCGATGGATCGGACGCTGTGAGCTAGGGTGTGTTGAGCATCGAGTATGAGCGCGTCTGTTTTGATGATCCAGCCCTTGTTCACATCGGCTGTCGGGCAGTAGATCGTTTCGGGGCCCAAGACGAAGCTAAAGGCGCATGCGTAGTTGCCCGGCGCGAGTGGGATCGACGGCGTCATATACTCTTTGTTAGGACCGCAATTGTTGCAATTCGGGTTGTCGATGCCATTGGAGATGGTTTTCCATGTCGAGACGGGCTGTGTTGCGCTGCCGCAAACGAATTCGGCTTTGATCTTCGAAGCGTCGACCGATTCGGGAATGCGGATGCGCCCGTAGCCGCGCCCAAATTTATCGATGGCTTGGAATATGCACCAGCCCGGAAGTTCCCATTTATCGGTGCATTGGGCTTGAGTTTTGCTTTTGACTTCGCAAACTTGATTGGCGTTACAAGTCGTATCATTTTGCCACTGCCCTTGGGCATTGCATTTTTGTGCTTCATTGCCATTGCATCGCATGTCGTCTTTGGTGCAAACGGGTTTGAGTTCGCATTTCTTTTGCGTGGCATTGCACGTTTCGGTGGCTTGGCATTGTTTTTCGAGTTTCCAGGCGTTCCCTTTGCATTTTTGGAGTTTATTGTCGGTCGTGCACATATAATTGCCATCTTGGCAAGTGCGAGCGATGCATTGGCCTTTGGAATTATCGCAGATTTGAGCTGATGTACACGTAGTGCCCGAAGTGATCTTGTAGTTTTCGCATACTTTAGGCGTTTGACCATCGCAATAGGCGTGCCTTTCTTTGTACTCGCATTCGTGATTGACGCATTTGCCTAGGGCTTTGTCGCATTCTTGTGTATCGGTGCAAGTATTGACTTCGACGAGTTTATAATTCTCGCAACGTTTGAGGGTTTTGCCATCGCATGCGTAGGAAGTTCCTTCGCATTCGTGGTCGACACAAGTCTTTTTCGCGCTATCGCATTCTTGTTTATTGGTACAAGTCTGTTTGTCGCTCCATTGGTTGTTTTTGCATTCGCGGAGCGTTTTGCCGTTGCAACTGTATTCATTGGCTTTGCATGCATTTGGCGTACATCCAGGTGCCGAAGCGTCGCACGTCGTGTCTTGAGCGCACGCACTGACCGTTTCATATTTGTGATTGATGCATTTTTTAAGGACGTTACCATCGCATTTAAAGACGTTATCACCCGAGCACTCGTGATCGTCGCATTTTCCAGACGTTTCGTTACACGTTTGATCGGCTTTACAATCATTAATCTTCTGGTATTTATGCTGTGGATTGCATTGTTTAAGCGTGTTATCAAAGCATTTGTATCCGTTGCCCGTGCATTCGTAAGGGTTACAAGACGCCGTTGTGCCGCTCTTTACACACGTACCTGGGGCTGGTTGTGTCGAGCAGTCTGTCGTCGTTTTTTGGCCTCCGGTACAGATGACGAGGGTATTGCCTTCGCAAGTCGTACCTTCGGTGCATGCCGATGGAGCGGGGGCAACGCATGTTGCCGTATTGTTTTCTTCTTTGCATGTTTGATTTGGCGTCATTGCCCAGCATTTGTCGCCCTCTGTCCATTGTCCATTCTTACATATCATGACCGTTTTTTTTCTGGTACTACATTTCTTTGCGCCTTCTGTGCATTCTGGTGCTTTGCACGATTTGCTATTATTATCGCAAATCATGTTAGTCGCGGCGCAGTCTGTTTTATCGGTCCATTCGTAGTTTTGGCATACTTGAAGTTTATTGCCCGAGCATTGCTTTGTGCCATTCGTACATGTCTTCGTTTTGCACTCGGCGCGTTTGCCGTTTTCAATGCAGACTTCGTTCTTGCTGCATGTCTTCGTCGTAGTGAATTGATTATTGTCGCAGGTTTGGATTCTTTTGGCGTCGCATCGCATGTCGCCCGTCGAGCAGACGACGTTGACGCAGGCATTATTTTGGCACATTTGGTCGTTGCACTGCGTTTCGACAGTCCATGCATTGTTTTGGCAAACTTCGACGGCGTTGTTTTCGCAACGCTTTGCGCCTTCTTTACATGTGCGTTCGACGCAAGCGCCGGCGCTACAAATCTCCGTGTCGGTGTTGCATGCCTTTTCGATCCAAGCGTTATTTTGGCAAACGCGTTTTGTGCCGTCGTCTTTGCAATCGACGCTGCCGTCTTCGCAGACGAGTTGTTCGCACGTCGCATTGTCGCCGCGCACGACGCATTCATCGTCGCCACAATCTTGGCGAACGAGCGCACCATTGCGACATTGGACGCTGACATTGCCATCGCATGTGTCTTTTGTCGTGGGGTCGTATGTCGTCGTTTCGATGCATTGCGCCCCCAAGCAGGCTTTGCCCGTGTCGCATTTTTCTTTCTCGACAAAGGCGCCGCCCTTGCATACGACGACTGCCGACAAATCATCGTTGCACTTTTCGTGACCATCGGTGCAGAGTTGGGTATCGGGATCGCATTTGCCCGTTTGGGCATTACAAACTTCTGTGCCTGTTACACACGTATTGACGTGAACCCAATGATCGTTGCGGCATTCATAAACGGCGAGCTTTTCGCATTTGAAAGAGCCATTGTTGCATTCTTTCTGCGCAGGGGGATCGGTGTCTTGTCCCGGATTGGGATTGGTCTTGGGATCGCAAGATTTGGTCGATTCGTTGCAAGTTTGGTCGTTGTTACACGTTTCAACGGTTTCCCATTTTTTGTTGCGGCATTCTCTGACGGCGGTGTTACCTACGCATTGACGTACGCCATCTGGATAGCATTGATCGGTGGTTGGGGGTTGTTCCGCGCTGTTTGGCACGCAACGCCCCTCTGTTTCATTGCACGTTTGTGTTGCACTACACGTCGTCTCGTTTTGCCATTGGCCGTCGACGCATTTATTGAGCGTATTGATGACGCATTTATACGCGCCATCGGTACACGTGCTGTTGTCGGTTCCTTCGCTACAAGATGCCGAGGCAGCGGCCGCTATGCAGACAAAGAACAATCCCAGATGATGTCTCTTCATAATATTACTCCTATGCTTCGCAATTATCTGAAGAATCAAACAAACCCCAAATGGCTGATTTCTACAGCAAAAGCAATCTCGTATGAGTTCGCCTTTTTGGTTCGACCTTATATCCGTTTTGCTCGACAATTTCGAACGAAATTGCGCACATTTTGCCCGAAAAACTCTGCATTCTTCGCGCATCAATCTTGATTAAATCATGCAGAAAGACTAAAACGCGCCGGCTTTTGGAGCGACCGAAATGCACCGCTAAATGGCGGTTTTTCGTGCTCCGGAGTTGCGTTTCTCGTCGCCTTCGTTTGGAGGCGCTTTGATTTTTCTGCCCCCCTTGCACGAGTGCATGGATATCGCAGGCGCATCGTCGAACTCGATACAGCCCCATGCTTTTGATGGGGAGGGGCAGACCACTTTTTGAAGGATCTTACATGTTACCAGTTTTTGATGATACTGCCGTCGCCAAAGATATCGAAGCCGTTTGTAGCAAATGCGGCGAATCGTGGCACGTCATCGTCGCCGTTTCGGATGGCAAGATAGCCCAAGTTCAATGCAAATCGTGCGGAGGCTACCATAAATATCGCCCCATCGCGACCGAGCGCATGAGCCTAAAGCGGAATACGAAAACGGCAATCGCCGCATCGACAGTTGAGGGTTCGCCATTGCCAAAATCGAAATCGACAAAGTCTTCAAAATCATCCGAACCGAAAGCCGTCACTCCCCTCGTTTCGGCAAATGCTCGCCCTGTTCGTCCATACAGCATCAAATCGGTCGATTACCAATTGGGCGATCGCATCGAACACGTCAAATTTGGCGCGGGGATTGTCGACGAATTCCCTGCCCCCGGTAAGATGTACGTCACCTTCGCTCACGAACGCGTTTTGCTCGTCTACGGCAAATAGATTCGTGTGAGCAGTGCGCAAAAAAATAAACTGATACGTTCATTATTTTCTTTTGTTCATTGTAAATACTTTCACTTATTGCTACGATATCAGAACAAATGATTTGATCGAGTCGGTTGATAAAGTCGTCGACCGATATCGATCTCATGCTTAGGAGACGTCGTATGGGAGCGAAAGATTTACGTGAAAAGCATTTGTTTTCGAAAAATGACGTATTTACTTCGGTTTGGAATGATCTCGATGGCGACGGTTCGTTTCAAGCAGATGGTGAAACTCGGTTAGACCCCAATAGTCTGACCGAAGTTTCACCGGAGATGGTAGCGATCATCAAAGATAGTGTGTTGCAGCGGTTTCGCGATGTATTCAAGCTGTGTCGAGATGAGTTCGGGCTCAGCGTCGCGCTATTTGGGCTCGAAAACCAAACGGAACCCGAGCTCGATATGGCAATTCGCGTCATGGTTTACGATGCTTTGGGCTACTATGTCCAAAGCCAGAACTGCAAAAATGGCGGAAGAATTGTTCCGATATTTACGCGCGTGCTTTATTTTGGATACAATAGAAAATGGGGATCGGTCTGTAAGCTCAGCGATCTGTGCGTTATACCGCCCAAATTCGCATCGCGGTTCCAAGACTATAAGGTCGAAGTGATCGAATTGGCGTGGCTTAGCGATGAGCAGATCGAGCGATTGACGGGCGATCTCAAAGTTCTGGCTGTGTTTTTGCGCAAGATGCGA
>SFMP01000205.1 GCA_004554395.1 Myxococcales bacterium
CAAGTCAATGTTATAATTTCGCGCTTTCAATTCGTCGATAGTATATAATTTCGCTTTATCGAAGCCGTCGATGGTGATCTCCTCGCGGTTGTGCCACCATTGGATGGCGGGTGCGAAGTGTTCGAGCTTCATCGGCTTTGTCTTGGAAAAGTTTTTATATCCATTTGGCATGTCGAGCCGATAGAACCAGGTTTCGGAGGTGGGTTGTGTGCGATCGAAAAACAATATATTCGTCGTAATCGACGTATATGGTGCAAAGACGCTATGTGGCAATCGGATGATGGTGTGTAGATTGAATTCGGAAGTCAATTTTTCTTTGATGGCGACTTTGGCGTTATCGGTGCCGAACAAGAAGCCATCGGGCAAGATGATGGCGCATCGTCCTCGTTTTTTGAGTCGATACATGATGACCGACATGAAGAGGTCGGCCGTTTCGCTGCTGCGCAACTCGCATGGGAAGTTTTGTTTGACGCCATCTTTTTCGTTTCCGCCGTAGGGTGGATTCATGAGAATGACGTCGAAACGGTCGGAGTCTTTGTAATCGCGGACGTTTTTTTCGAGCGAATTGCCGTGAATGATGCGCGGGTTGTCGATGTCGTGGAGTAGCATATTGGTGGCGCAGAGCAAGAAGGGGAGAGCTTTTTTCTCGATGCCGTAGACCGAAGAGCTGTAGAGAGCGCGTTTTTCGACAGATTCTTGGGCTTGTTCGTCGAGGACTTTGAGCGCCGAGGTGAGGAAACCGCCGGTACCGCAGGCGAAGTCGGCGATCGTTTCGCCGAGTTTTGGTTCGATCATCTCGACCATGAAATCGGTGACGGCGCGTGGTGTATAGAACTCGCCAGCATTTCCTGCGCTTTGCAAACTTTTCAATATGGTTTCGTATATTTCGCCGAGAGCGTGTCGGTCGTCATATGTATTGAAATCGATTTCGTCGATGACGTTTATGACTTGTCGTAGCAATATGCCATCTTTCATATAATTGTTATTATCTTCGAAGGCGGTTCGGACGATTCGTTGGCTCATGGGCGTCGATTCGTCGATTTCGATCGATTTGAGTGTGGGGAACAGTTGGCCGTTGACGAAATTGAGCAGGGCATCACCGGTGAGAGCTTTTCCGTCTTTTCGATCGACGGCCCAATGTCGCCATCGGAGGTGTTCGGGTATAATCGAGCGATAGCGGTCGTCGTAGATCTCCCAAGTTTCTTCTTTAGCGTCGTAGACTTTGAGGAAGAGGATCCAGACCATTTGTTCGATGCGCTGTGCGTCGCCGTTGATGCCGGCGTCGTTTCGCATGATATCTTGTAATCGTTTGACTAAGTTATTGAGGCTCATCGTCGATTCCTTTCGATGAATATGAGGTTATGCAGCTTTATAAATTTCTCTTTGTAGATTTCGCACGGCTTGTATGTATTGTTCGCGTCCGCCGAAGAGTTTGACGATATGCGCGGGGCTACCGATATTTCGGAAGGGGTCGAGGGAGAGGACTTCGATGCTGTCGATAGTGGCGAGTCCTGCGTCGGAATATTTGTCGAGGAGGGCGGCGATGACCTCGCGCGCGGTGTCGGAGTATTGGTGAAGGTATCCGCGTTTTCGGACGTTGTTTGCGCGTTCGGCTTTTGTGAGAGGTTTTTTATCGTATGCGATATGGCAGATGAGGTCGAAATCGTCGATGTCGCGGAATCCGGCGGCTTCGCGCAGAGCGTCGAGCAAGACGCCGCGTTCTTGTAGCGAGTCGATAATCGCTTGTTTTTTGTCTTCAGCGTCCCATGCGTTGATGAAATCGTTGAGCGTAGCGTATTGGCCTAAGATGTTCTTTTTCGAGTAATCGGTGATGCTTTCGGTGGTGAGTTTTCCGTCTTTGTCGTAGAACTGTACGCGTTCGTTGAGGATGGAAACGTCGATGCCGCGGACGCGATATTTTCGCGGTTTTTCGCCTTCTTCGTCGTCGGTGGGCTTTGTTGTTTTGTTTTTTGGCGTATAGGAGGCATCGACGGGGGCATCGGGGTCGGGTGATGCGTCGATGACGGAGATCGGATCGCCGTCGAAATTGGGGTCGGCAAAGAGCCTGCAGGCGTTTCGAAGGTCGAGGATGGTGAAGAATTCTTTGCCGTAGTCGGGGCGCAATCGCGTGCCGCGCCCGATGATTTGTTTGAATTCGATCATCGAACCGATGTTGGTATCGAGGACAATGACTTTACACGTTTTGCAATCGACGCCAGTCGTGAGCAGTTTCGACGTGGTGACGATGACGGGATAGGTCGAATCGACGGCGGTGAAATTGTCGAGTTGGCTTTTCCCTTCGGGGTTGTCGCCCGTAATGCGCATGACGTATTTGGGGTTTTGTGTGACGAGGTCGCTGTTTTCGTTGACGAGAGCTTGTCGCATTCGTTCTGCGTGGTCGATGTCGACGCAAAAGACGATAGTCTTTGCAAATCGATCGTCGGTATCTTTCAAAAAGCGTGTGATTCGTTTTGCGACGAGTGCAGTTCGTTCGTCGATGATGATATTTCGGTCGAAATCTTTAGAATTGTATTCGCGATCTTCGATTTCGTAGCCATCGACATCGCGTTGCCCAGAGGTGGGTCGCCATCCTTCGAGATCGCAATTTATCCCGATGCGAATGACTTTATAGGGTGCCAAATAGCCGTCTTCGATGCCCTGTTTGAGGCTATATGTGTAGATCGGTTCTCCGAAGTACGAGAGATTCGAGACGTCGTGAGTTTCTTTAGGCGTGGCGGTCATGCCGATTTGCGTAGCCGACGAGAAGTAATCGAGAATTTTTCGCCATCGCGAGTCTTCACGAGCGCTGCCGCGGTGGCATTCGTCGACGATGATGAGGTCGAAAAAGTCTGGACTGAAGGCGCGATATGGCTCGTTGCCTTCGTCTTCGTCTTGATCTTGCCCCGAGAGTTGGTGATAGAGCGAGAGGAAGATTTCGTAGGAGCTATCGAGGGTTCTATTTTCGACTTTCGTCATGACTTTCGAAAAAGCCTTAAAATCGCCGCTCATCGTTTGATCGACGAGGTAATTTCGGTCGACGAGGAATAAGATTCGCTTTTTGAGCCCCGTGATCCAAAGCCGATAGATGATTTGAAACGCCGTAAACGTCTTGCCGGTGCCCGTAGCCATGACGATGAGGAGACGGTTTTGACCGCGAGCGATGGCATCGACGGTGCGGTTAATGGCATTGCGTTGGTAATAGCGCGGTGTCGTGGGTTCGTTGGGCTCATAGAAGTAGGGCGTCGTAATGATGCGTTCGATGGCAGGTGTTACTTTTTTAGCTGCTATATATCGGTTCCAAAGTGCCTCGGGCGACGGGAATTCGTCTAACGACAACTCGCGTTCGACGCCCGTCGTCATGTCGTGTTCGAGAAAACCCGTTCCATTTGAGCTATAGGCAAAGGGGACGTCGAGCATTTGAGCATATTCTATCGCCTGTTGCATGCCCGTTCCGAGCGAGTATTTTTTGTCTTTTGCCTCGACGATGGCCAAAGGCAAATCTTTCTGGTGGAATAGCAAGTAGTCGGCGTATTTGCGAGCGCCGCGGGCTGTGGTGTTTCCGCGCACGATGATGCGACCGGCGTTAATCGCAAATTCCATTTTAATAAAGCCTTTTTTCGCATTGGCGTTCCATCCTGCACGATTGATTGCCGGCGTAATCGATTCCAATTTGACGTCTTCTTCGCTCATCGATAATGCTCCATAGAAAAACATTGATAGAGGCGAGCTAAGCTCGCCGTATATCATAGCACGAATCGAGTTCGATATATAAACGAAATGGCATATTTTTCATCACATTTTGTTCAGCAGTGTATGGGGCGGAGCGGGGGGGGGGCGGTGGGCTAGCCATACTCTTCGACGAAGAGGCCGAAGGCGTGGATGACGCGAGCGAAAAGCGAGCACAATAGGCGGTTGTCGGAGGGGGTATGGCAAGCGACGAGTAGGGTTCCGGCGTCGCTGGCGTTGACTGGGAGCATTGCCAAACCGATGGTAAACAGGGGACTATGCGTATAGGGTCGATGGACGATGAGTCGATTGAAAAAGGGCGCATCGGCTTTTTGTTCGATTTCGCAGAGCGTGATGCGAGATATTTTGCACAGGAGGAGGTCGCCGCTGGCTTTTTCGATATTGAGCGATTTTTTGAAATACGACGGCAGCCAATGCATGAGCAATTGCGTCGTGTCGTAGAGCGATCGTTTTGGAGCGTTTGCGATGCGCCGCACGATAAATGCGCTGGCGTCGTGGTGGCGCAGTGGTTCGACGTCGAGTAGCAAACGAACGGGGATGGCGCGTTCGTCGACGATATCTTCGGCGCGTTGCGTCGCCCACGACGAGCATTCGGCGTGTCGATCGTCGTAGGGGATGGGTACGGCATCGTCGATGGCGTGGAATTTGCGAGTTTCGGCGAAGAACTGGGCGCGTCGCCGTGCCGTTGGCGAAGCCAAACAGCGCATTCGCGTGGCGATCATGTGTTTATCGTGCAAACCGCGCCGCACAGCGGCGAGCAATTCTGCATACGAGACGACGCCATCGCCGACGAGGTTTGTTTGTCGCCTTTTGGCGATATCGCGGCGCGATGATTGGAGAGCGTCGGCGATGGCTTTGCTCATCGAGCCTTTGTCGACGGGGCGTGCGACGTTGAGCCACGACATATCGCGCGACATATCGGGTGCGGAGTGGCGCGTGGCGTATTCGACAAACGCCATGAATAATGCGTCGTCTTCTGATATTTCGATCGAAGAGCGAATGATATGCAGATTATCGACCGAAGTATTGAATATATTGTATAATTTGCGCCAGTGGTCGTAGACCGCGCCAAGCGGTCGGGCGTCGGTGGGGAATATGCGCGTAGCGAAGATGAGTGGGATCGAGGCATGGAGCGCACTGGCTTGGAATTGCAGAGCACGCGCCAATTGGAAGGCGCGCCATAATTCGATATCGTAGACGGAACCTGGCACGGCAGTAGCGTCGTCGCGAGGTGTCAGAGCAAACCATACGACGGCATCGTATTGCGCGATGGCTTTGTCGAACGAGACGTTATCGGCGGGGTTTGCTTCGAAGCAGGCGACGTCGTCGAGGGCTTTGATGGCGCCCGAGGCGAGCAATGCAAATTTGTATTGCGAGTCATCGTCGCCTTGGGTGGCATGCTTGCGAAGGTGTTGGATGAAATGCGCCATTTGCGCATCGAATGTGCCTGCGAGTAGTATGCGTTTCGTCGTCATCTATGTACCTCGAATATATAATTCTTCCAACTTCCGTTTTGACTTTTTGTTTGCTTTTTTGGAAGATTTTAATTGTTTTTCGAAGGTCGTTTTCATTCCCTTATAGGCATAATAATCGTCGGGTGATGACATGAGTTTCAATAATTGAGACTCATATTTTTCAAATTCACTCGGTTCAATTTCGGTTAATTGTATATATAATTTACCGAATTGTTCAGACGCCGTTTTATAATCGACGATATCGTCTGATGGAGCGACGTCGATTGTGTCATGAATTTTTTCCCCGAACGCGGCGGCAATTTCATTGATTTCCTTAAGGTTTTCTGGCGTCAATGAGAGATCGAGCAAGCGCGATATGAGATATTCGTAGTAGCTTTTATCGAACGCCGGTTTATCTTGTAATATTTTTGCCATTTTGAGCAATTCCGAATAAAAATGTTCTTTTTCGGTTTTTTCGGCTTGTTCCGCAATTTTGGCTTGCTCAGCCTTTTTGATTCGCTCAGCCATTTCGGCTTCGCGCATTTTTTGGTCAAATTGTTCTTGCGCTTCTTGCATCGCCTTCTCCATGGCTTCTCTAATGACTTCTTCGTCGGATGGCGATGATGAAAACGAGAAAGAACTGCGCAGGACAGAATCATAGATAACGAATCCAAAGATGCTGAAAAAGACGACGACAAAGACGATGGCTTGAATGCGTCTTGCCGCTTTCGCCGCAGAATCTACGGCTTTTGGATCTATCGATAGAGCCTTTTGGAGAGCGTTGACGGGGGGGGGATCGTCTTCGTCGTCGTAGCCCGAATTTCGACGAGAAGAATACTTCTGATCATCGTCGCGATCGTATCTATCGTCGCGAGCGTATCTATCGTCGTTGTCATAGCTGCCATACGAATGTTTGCGGTGACTGTCGTATGTGGGATCGTCGGTATGATCATCGTTGACGAGTTCGAATCCATCGTCTTTGTACTGTGCCATGTTTATCGTCCTTTGTGTGTTTGAAAAGTAAATCTATATGCGAAACGGCGACGCCGATGCGTGTCATGTCAAAGTATATAAACGCTGTCGCCAATGAATCATTTCATCCGACGCTTCGGCGCGAATCGGGTGCATGGATAAACGTCGGCTTCGCCATTGCCATAATTCGCGAAGCCGTTCGCTCACTGACGCGATCTTCGAGGTGCTCTCGATCCATCAATTTGCGCACCCATGTTTCAAATTCTTCAACATTTCGGAATTCGACTTCGTCTTTTGACTTGCGCTTATTTTCTTCGCGCCATCGCTTGGCGGCGAATTTTCTCCATTTTTCCGACTCCAATGGCGAATTCGAAGCAGGATTGTAGCCATTTTTGCAATAAACTTGATATCCACTCGTCGCCCTATCGCAATAATTGCTCGCAAAAAACGTCGTCAAATCGGGATTGTCGTATCGGCGATTGACGATTTCATCGATCGTGCGTAGCTCAAAATCATTGGGCGTTCCTCGTCCTTTGCCCAACTCATCTAAGAACAATACTGGGATGGTAAACAATGGACGCAATATATCGATCTCCGATGCATTTGTTCCATTAATGCTATACGCCGCGCGAATGTCGCTGATGAGCATTGAAAAATCAGCATAAAGGCAGGGTATACCCAATTCCAACGTCAAATAGCGAATACCGGCACATAAGAGATGCGTTTTTCCGGTGCCGGGTCCACCTTCGAATAGGCGCCCAATGTCTTTGCGCTTGAAATTTCGTATTTCCTCGATGTACTGCGTCACCCACATTCCGCCATCGATACATCTCGAAACGTCGAAGGTCTCAAAACTGGCTGTCATAAACCGCGCCGGCACTCGCGCCTGATTAAACAACGCAATGCGATCGAGAGCATACGCCCCAGGGCAGGGCGTGATGACGCGATACCCTTGGGGATTCGTTCGCTCGATAAATTGCAAGCCACCACATACTGGGCAATTGCGCACGGCAGAGTCGTCCCATTTCGCCACGATCTGCGCAAAGCCGCCAGAATTCACCGTATCTTCTTCGATCTGCGCACGCAGAACGCATTTTTCTAAGTCTATCGTCATTTTTGTTTTTTTTGTTTTTGTGGGGGAACTCGTCGTGGCAATGCCACGGCACAATTGCGATGGTCCGAGGCGAATTCATTGCCAACGTTGTTCTGGTGTGACGTTTTTGACGTCGAAAGTGATGGGAGAGAGGTCGATATTGGCGCCGAAATAGCGCGTGATTCGCGGATCGCGGCGAGCCATTCGGAGGCTTGGGCGGATTTGGAGGGAGAGTTTACACGGGCCGATGGCGTTGCACAAAGAGCCCAAAGAGACGTTACCGCGAATGGGCATATCGTATGAGATGGGGGCATCGCCGTAGAACGTGGCAATTTCGCGCCATGCTTTTCCTTCGCCGGAACGAGCCATCAGTCGCGACGCCATCGGATAGCGCGCATTGGAATAGGAAGCGGAGATATAGAAATCGCGGCCTTGTTCGATTTCTAGAATTTCGTTCGTGTTTATTGGCTTTTTATCGAATATCGTAAGGCATTTTTTATCGTTGCACAAATCGACGACGAGTGAGTCGATGAACTCGCGGTTGGGTTCGTTGCCTTTGATGCGATTTGGGGCTCCCGTATCGACGCCGGCAAAGACGCGATAAGTTCGGTCGAAATTCGCATCCCATTGAGCGAGTGGTGGATTTGGGCAAGTATTGCGATCGGAGAGGCATTCGTCGGAGACGTCGAGGGGCCAGACGACGACTTGAGCTTTTGTCGATATTCGATAGTTATCGGCATCTTTGAGCCAACGGCCGAGATCGAGTCGAGCATGGCGACCGCCTTGTGCGCGAAGGGCGGGCATTTGGAACGACGAGGTTGCATGCCAATTGCCGCGCTTGACTTCGTCGTTTCGTATTTTAACCGATTCGACGTCGACGGAGACGACGAAATCGGGGATATCGCCGGCGTCGGGGAGGGCGAATTTAGCCCAATCGAGAACGAGGTATTGTGGCAATTGCGATGAACCGCTCGTTTGCATCGACCACTTTGCCGAGACGTATGCAGCAATGGCGCGTCGTCGGGCGTCTTCGGGTAATTCGGGCCAACGGACGATGAGATATTTATCGCGTTGTGGCGTCGGTTCGAGTTCGCAAAGTTGCGCTAAGACGCTTGCATCGCCGATTTTCGCCAATATCGCAAAGACGTCGTCGTTTGTGACGTGGTTGCGAAGAATATCGATATTTTTGGCTAAAAGGCTGTTGGAAATGCCGTTATTGAGGTGTTTATGTAGATAATGTGCGGCATTGTTTGAGAATTTCGAATTATCTTTGATGTCTTTGATGGCGCGAATGGCTCGCGATTCGATCCAGGGCTGGGAGTCGTCGTAGAAGGCATCGCCGTGTGTGGCGTATGCATCTTCGACGATTTTGTCGAACCAATCGCCCACGTTGCAAGAGTGCAATCGTTCGGATTGTGCGACGATTTGGGCGCGATCGCGCGACGACAACGAACGCAGATGCGCTTCGAAATCGATGGGATCGCCGGAACAAGCGCGTTCGACGGCTTGTGTACAGAGAGGATCGCTGTCGAAAGAGCAGGTATCGGGCGAAGTGCACGCCGCGAGTGAGAGGCTCAAAGCGAGTATTTTGAGGTATTTGGTCATATATGAATGATTGGCTCAAGCCTGTGGGCGGCGAATAAAACGATCCCCGCACGTAGTGCGGGGTTGACGGAGAGAATTTATGCTTTAGGAGAATTATAGACGGGCAATCGTCCGTAGAGAGCGGTGAGCTCGCGTAGCCTGTCGGCGTTCCAGCCTGGGATGGTATTGACCATTCGCCATGTCCAATTTCCCTTTGCGACGCCAGGGACGTTCATGCGAGCCCAAGTACCGTAGCAGAAGATATCTTGAACGGTGAGGATGCAGAGGTCGGCGACGGAAGATTCAGCGGCGCGCATGAGTTGCCAAGCGATATCGCGACCATCGATCGAGAGGTATCGTCGGACGTGGTCGCGCATGCCTTCGTCGAGGCTGTCGTACCATCCGCAAATCGTGTCGTTGTCGTGTGTACCGCAATAGACGACGCTATCGGGCGTATGCATGTGGAGTGCGTGATGGTCGTTTGGTTCGTCGATGGGGAATCCGAATTCGAGGACGCGCATGCCGGGGAAGTCGGCATCTTTGCGCAATTTTTCGACGGCAGGCGTGACGATACCCAAATCTTCAGCGATGATTTCGAGGTTGGGTAGGGCTTTTTTGACGGCGCGGAAGAACTCGATGCCAGGGCCTTTAACCCATTCGCCATTGATTGCCGTTTTTTCGGTCGATGCGACGCGCCAGAAGGCTTCGAATCCGCGGAAATGGTCGAGTCGGACGATATCGGCCAATTTGTTCATGGCGCGGAGCCTCGAGATCCACCAAGCATAGCCCGTTTTTGCGTGGCGCGGCCAAGCGTATAGGGGATTGCCCCAGAGTTGGCCTTCTGGGGAGAAGTAGTCGGGTGGGACACCTGAGACGAAGCCTGGGAAGCCCTTTTCGTCGAGTTCGAAGAGATCGCGATGAGCCCAAACGTCGACGGAATTGTGCGAAACGAAGATGGGGACATCGCCCATGATCTTAATGCCGAGTTCGGTTGCTCGTGCTTTGAGTGCGGCCCATTGTCGATGGAAGAGGAATTGTGCGAATTTTCGCCATTCGATTTCGTCGTCGAATCGGTCGCGAGCGGCTTCGAGAGCGTCGGGGTCGCGGTCGCGCAAGCCCTTTGGCCAAGTCGTCCAAACAGGTCCCTCGGGTTGTTTAGCTTGCAAAGTATCGAAGAGTGCGAAATCGTCGAGCCAATCGGCGTTTTCTTCGCAGAACGATTCAAATTGTTGCCAGAGTTTGCGATGGATGGGGTCGGTCGAATCGACGAGGCGAGCAAAAGCCGTTTGGATCAATTCGTTTTTGTAGTCGCCAGCCATTTTGAATTCGGCGCGTTCGGGATGATCGGGGATGGGGGCGTATTTGAGATCTTCGAGAGAAAGCAAGCGATATGGGTCATCGCAGAGGTCGTCGAGGTCGATGAGTCGGGTATTTGCGGCGAGTGCCGATGTAGAATTGTATGGGCAACCGCCGTCGTCGGTGGGGACGAGAGGGAGCATTTGCCAGACTTGTTGGCCAGCATCGGAAAGGAATTGCAAAAAGTCGCGCGCCGGTTTCCCGATCGAACCGATGCCCGCTCGCCCTAATAAACTCGTTGGATGAAGTAAAATGCCGCTTCTGCGCATGAAAACTTTCCTTCTTTATGCTAATGAGTAGACGCGTTTTGTTTGCATAGACGGTGACGCGCCGCCAATGCGCGTATTTCGTAGCACAAAAAGGCGTCTTTTGTGTAGAATTTGGGGTCGTTTTTCGTCGATTATCGGAGTCGCCATGAGTTGGAAATCGCTTTTTTATGCCACCGCATTTGTCGCATCGCTTTGTTTGCCTCACTCGCCAATGGGAGCCTTGGCGCAATCGTTGCCCGCCATGCCCGAAGATAATGCGACATTGAGCCATGCGCCCGAAGATAATTCAGTGGCGGAAAGGTCGATGAAAGATAATTCTGCAGAAATGGGGGGGGCGGGAATTTCTAGAGAATCGGAGACTTCGGGCGAGCCTGGGACGCCAGAGAATTCCGCAAAGGCTGGAGAATTGGGTGGATCGAAGGCGTATCGACAGCTTTTATCGTATATCGAGGGGATCGAAGCGATCGCCGATTTGGCCAAAGATGGCGCACGCGATCGGCAAGTTTGCGATGCGATGGCGCAAAAGCTCGTCGAATATGGCAGAACGCATCGCGACTTTAGGACAGTTCTCGGATATGCGACGGATCGAATAAACGACAAAGAAATCGCAATTATCATGAATAAGGCTCGGGAAATTGGGAAAAAACTTGCAGTTTGTTATGATAACCGAGAGGTTTCTGAATTTCTTTCGATGATGACGGAGCAGGAGTAGGTGGATCGTACACCGAGACGATGTGTCGTTTGGTCAGAATGTCGCGAAATTGGCAAAAGAACCGCTAGATGTTACGATAATCGATGGTTGGGGGATTTCTTTCGATGATGACGGAGCAGGAATAGGCGGAGCAGGAGTAGATGCCCGAGTTTCGATATAACATTTTGACGGGAGAATGGGTCATCATCGCGACGGAGCGTTCGAAGCGTCCGATCGAGTTTGCGCAATCGGTCGTGCGCCCGTGTTTGCCCATGCACGATCCGAATTGCCCGTTTTGCCCGGGGAATGAGAGCCATACGACGGCAGAAATCGAGCGTCGCAATGCGCCCGATGGGACGTGGCAGACGCGCGTCATCAAAAACAAGTTCCCAGCGCTCGACGAACTGGCGAAGCCCGATCACGGCGGAGATTTTTTCCATACGCGAATCAACGGATTTGGCGTGCACGAAGTCGTCGTCGATTCGCCGCGCCACGATGCGACGATTACGCGGCTTTCGTTGCCCGATATCGAAACGATATTGTACACATATCGCAGTCGCTATCGCGCTCTAGAACTCGACGAACGCGTCAAGCACATCATCATATTTAAGAATAACGGCGACAAAGCGGGATCGTCGCTCATCCATCCGCATTCGCAAATCATTGCCACGCCGATTGTATCGGGTCAAGTCGATGCGCGTATATCGACGACGCGGGAGTATCGCAAAGCGAGTGGTCGTTGTTTGATTTGCGACATGGTGAGGAGTGAAATCGAGTCGAATCGTCGGATCGTCGATAAGAACGAGCATTTTGCGTCGTTTTTGCCATACGCGGCGTTGTCGAGTTACCACACGTGGGTATTTCCGTTGCGGCATAATGCGCATTTTGGTCGGATTGAAGACGAGGAAATCACGGCACTTGCTCAAATATTGCGCAACGTCATTCGCGGTCACGAGAGATTGCTCAATTATCCGGATTACAACTTCGTCGTGAGGTCGGCGCCCGTCGGTTGCGCAAACGACGATTACCATTGGTATATTTCGATAATTCCGCGGTTGTCGAAGACGGCTGGCTTCGAAATCGGTTCGAATATCTATATCAATGGTACGTTGCCCGAGACAGGGGCGCTGAATTTGCGCAATATCATCGACGTATTGAAAGACGATATGTAGTGGGGCACGGTTGGGGACGGGGGCGAGGATGCCGCCCCCAAAAAGGGCGTATCGAGCGCAGTGAGATAGCCCGATCCAGAGGGCGTATCGAGCGCAGTGAGATAGCCCGATCCAGAGGGCGTATCGAACGCAGTGAGATAGCCCGATCCAGAGGGCGTATCGAACGCAGTGAGATAGCCCGTCCCCAAAAAATACGACGCTATAAAGGGGAGGCGTTTGCGGGGAAAAAAGCGCGGATGGGCGCGGTGCTACGCTTTGAGATATGCCTCTTTTGTGCGCAGAACGCGGTGTGCCGATTCGAATATTCGTGCTTTTAGTGCGTCGTCTTTTTCGGCTTCTGCTCGAATGAGTTTGCACAGATTGATCCACAAATACTGCGATTTGCAAATGAGAAAAGCATCGACGCCTGCTCGGAGTCCTCGCAAAACGGCATCGATCGTACAACATCGATCGATGATGGCATCCATTTCGAGGTCGTCGCTCACGACGATGCCATCGTAGTGCAATTCACCGCGCAACAGGCCGATCACGTCGTGCGAAAGCGTTGCGGGGAGTCGCTCTCCGAGCCCTTTCATGACGATATGCGCCGTCATGATCATCGGGATATCGGCATCGATAGCCGCTTTGAAGGGCTTAAACTCGACGTCGCGCAACCGTTCTATGCCGTGCATCGTTTCGGGCAAATCGGTGTGGCTGTCTTTATCGGTATCGCCATGGCCTGGGAAATGCTTGCCGCATGCGATGATTCCCGCATCTCGCAGGCCGTTCATCACTGGGATGGCATAGCGCACGACGTCTTCGGGTGTCGTACCATAGGCGCGATCGCCGATAATCGGGTTTGCCGGGTTCGTATCGATGTCGAGCACGGGGGCGAAGTCGATGTCGAAGCCTAGATGCTTGAGATCTTTTCCCGTTTCGACGGCGACTTCGTAGGCGTGTTGGGGTGTCGTCGCACCGATTTCGCGCGCCGATGGGATTTTCGCACTTCCTAGCGATTCGCCGATGCGCTGAACTTTGCCCCCCTCTTGATCGACGCCAATCCAAATCGGATATGGCGACGGTATGCGATGGATTTGTTGCGTCAACGCCATGATCTGATCGCGCGATTCAAAATTGCGCGCAAATAAAATGACGCCACCGATATCGCCTTTTGTCAAAGCACCTATCAACGGTATTGGGAGATGCGTCCCTTCGAATCCGACGATGAGCAATTGGCCAATGGCGCGTTTTAACGATAATTCCGACGTTCCTCGCGTTTCTTCCGACATATTCATAACCTTTGATGACATACAGTTGTATCGCAAAACGCCAATCGCATAAAGTGCGCGGTGCGGCGCTTTGCCAACGCGTGATTTTAGCGCGTTTGCCGCAAAAATGCGCTTGTTATTATCTTTGTTAAATGCCCCTCCCCGTTTGACCTCACCCCGGCCTATCGGCCCCCCCTCTCCATGAATGGAGATGGGGAATAGATGGGGAATAGATGGGGAATAGATGGGGAATAGATGGTGAATGGAGATGGGGAATAGATGGGTTTATTATATCCCAGTCGCTCGCATAGAGGACGAATAGCTTTGTTTGCGTTTTTTGTATAATATTCAAAACGCCCATCAATCTAAAGCTCGAAACAGGGGGCCGATCAAGCCGTTATTTTCGCTCGCATAGAGGACGAACAGTGCCCGCCCACGTATATCATTTTGCGAATAAACGCCTGTTTGGCGCGAATCGAGCGCAGCCATTCGATTATCGCCGGCTAGGAAATACATTCCACTTTCGACGGCGACGCGTCCGGATACATTGCCCGTCAACCGTTGTTGTGGCAAGATAATGTCGTAGTGCGCCCCGTTTGGGAGCGTTTCGCGCCAGCGATCGGGGACATCGACGGGGCGCACGATTGCGCGATTTGTGAGCTCTGTTCGCGCCAGCGATACGCCATTGATTTGAAGAACGTCTTGATTATACGATATTTCTTCGCCATATGATGAAATACATCGAAGGAAATTCGGTTCCAAATCGGTCGAGTGCGAGGTTTTGTCGTTTCGCGCCGCCTTGGGGCGAAAAAGCGCAATATCGCCTGGGGCGAGTTGTACGCTGAAAAGTTTTGGATTCCATGATAAAACGACGTCGCCGCGCCATAGCGTCGGATTCATGGCATTGGATTGAACCGTCGAGATATCGAAAAATAACACAAAGGCGGCGACGATAATGCCAATGGCAATGGCAACGCATTTGAGTCGCATAGAGCGCGAATCGCCTTTATGCGCTGTGCGTTTCGCCGTTGGTGTCGTTTGCCGTTTTGGCGATGTATTCGAAGGCGATTTCGTGGTGGTTCGAGGAGTTGTATTTTTTTTCGATTTTGTCGATTTCGACGGCATTTTATTCGCAGATGAAGGGTTTATCGGCGATGCCATCGCAAGCGAAGCGATGGGTGACCGACTTGGAAAGATCAAAAAGGAGACAGGGAAATGGTGAGTTTGCAGAAGATTTGTGCGGCACTTTCGGAGTGCTATCCACCGCAATGCGCCGAATCGTGGGATAATCCGGGGCTTTTATTGGGGCGCAATCGAGCCGAAATTCGGCGCGTGGTCGTCGCGCTCGAACTTACGCCAGAAGTCGTCGAAGAGGCAATCGAAACTCGCGCCGAACTCATCGTCACACACCATCCATTCATCTTCAAGCCCATGTCGTCGTTGACCGATTCATCGCCCGATGGGCGCATGATGCTCGATTTGGCGGCGGCAGGCATTGCGCTCTATGCGGCTCACACGAATTTAGATTCCGCACCCGCTGCCATCGGCGAGAAACTCGCTTGTGACCTAGGTCTGATGGATGTGCGCGCGTTGTTATCGCACGAGCCGTTTTCGTCTTATAAGATCGTCGTCTTCGTTCCACATACGGCTGTCGACGCCGTCGCCAAAGCGATGCACGAGGCTGGTGCGGGCTGTGTCGGGCATTATCGCGATGTTTCATTCCGCGGCACGGGGACTGGTCATTTCACCGGCGACGACACGACTCACCCTGCCATCGGATCGCCCAATATCGCCGAAACCGTCGCAGAAACTCGCCTTGAGATGGTCGTTTCGTCTCGAGACCTCAACCGAACGATGAACGCGCTTCGCGCCGCACACCCCTACGAAGAGCCAGCTTTTGACGTCTTCAAACTCGAAAACGACGTCGCCGGCATCGCCGATCTCTATGGATTCGGCACGATTGGTCGATTGCCTTCCCCGATACATCTTTGCGATTTACTCAATAAAATCAAAGAGATATGGGAGATTCAGGCGCTTCGCGTCGCCGATCTTCCGCTCGACAAAGTCATCGAGAAAGTCGCCATTCTCAACGGTAGCGGTTCAAAATACGCCAAGAAATGCGCTCAACTCGGTGCCGATGCCTATATCACCGGCGATTGTGGTCATCACGATTTCGATTTGGCTCGCCGTTACGGCCTAGCCCTCATCGATGCCGGGCACTACGATACCGAAAAATTCATCCCCGAAATTCTCCGATCGACGATAAATCGCCTGTTTGCGAATGATGTCGAAGTTTCCATCGCCAAATCGATGAAGAATCCGATGATTTTCTATCCCCCCCTCTCCATGAATGGAGATGGGGAATAGATGGTGGTTATTATCGCGCCCTTGACCTCACCCCCGGCCTATCGGCCACCCCCTCTCCATGAATGGAGAGGGGGGAATCGATGGGGTTATTTCGAACGCCCCGATTCTCTGCGTTTCGCATTCGCGGCGATTGGGTTTAGGCGCCGAATGGGCGCATCTATGGCTTTGGCGAGCTATTTTTTCCGCGCACGCCCCGTTTTTTCTAGTGAAGTCTGGGGGCGTGGGGCTTTCGAACGCCCCGTTTTTCCGCGTTCCGCTTGCTCGGTCATCTGCATTGCCGTCAATTGTTCAGCGGCTTGTTGTTCAGCCAATTCTTGAGCGGCGAGCTCATCGGCGGCGAGTTGTTCGGCTTGGGCTTGTTCAGAGGCTTGTTGTTCTGCCAATTCTTGAGCGGCGAGCTCATCGGCGGCGAGTTGTTCAGCTTCGGCTTGTTCAGCGGCTTGTTGTTCAG
>SFMP01000022.1 GCA_004554395.1 Myxococcales bacterium
CACGGAGCCGTATTGCCCCCACGGGGCAATAGGCGTAGCACGGAGCCGTATTGCCCCCACGGGGCAATAGGCGTAGCACGGAGCCGTATTGCCCCCACGGGGCAATAGGCGGAGTCGGCATCGTATTGCCCGCCAGGTGGGCAATAGATGCCGAACAAATCATATTGACATTGATTTGTGATATTTATTTTGTATATAAAACAACAATGAAAAGCGTTATTATATAAACAATTTTATATACAGAGATGTATAAACATTTTTATTAAATCAAACCGTTGGCAAAGACAAAAAAAAGCGCATCTCATATCGTCTGAGATGCGCTTTTGAGTGCGTAGGGCGATGAATTACAATGCCTGCTTCGTCTCGGTGACTTCGTAGACTTCGACGACATCGCCGACTTTGACATCGTTGTAATTCTCGATCGAGAAGCCGCATTCAAAGCCGCTACGAACTTCTTTTGCATCGTCTTTGAAACGTTTGAGCGATGCAATCTTTGAATCGTAGATAATTTTGCCGTTGCGTAGCAGGCGGCATTTGGCGCCGCGACGGATGAGGCCGTCGGTGACGTAGCCGCCGGCGATGGTGCCGACTTTGGGGACGTTGAATGTGTTGCGGATTTCGGTGTGACCGAGGACGTTTTCGCCGATGATGGGGTCGAGGAGGCCGCTCATGGCGTCTTTGACGTAGTCGATGATGTCGTAGATGACCGAGAACGATTCCATGACGACGCCTTCGCGTTTGGCGATATCGGCGGCGCGTGCATCGGGGCGCGTGTTGAAGCCGACGATGATGGCATTGGAGGCAATGGCGAGTTGGACGTCGTTTTCGGTGGCCCCACCGACGGCGGCGTGGACGATGTTGAGTTCGACGTCTTCGGTCGAGAGGGCGCCGAGCGATTTGGTGAGCGCTTCGAGCGATCCTTGGACATCGGCTTTGATGATGACGTTGAGGGTTTTATTCTCTTTGAACTGCGCCCATGGATCGAATTTGCGCGACGAGAGTTCGGCGTTGCGCTTGCGCTCTTTGATTTGCGTCGTGAATTCTTTGGCAATCTTTTCGGATTCGGCGACGAAGAACGGCTCGCCTGCGTCGGGGACGTCGGAGAGGCCGGTGATTTCGACGGGCGTCGAGGGTTCGGCTTCGCGAATCGTCTTGCCGTTGTCGTCGACCATGCTCTTGACTTTGCCGTAGCAGCAGCCACTGACGAGGATGTCGTTGATGTGCAGTGTGCCCTCTTGGACGAGGATCGAGGCGACGGTGCCGCGGCGCGTATCTTTGTAGGCTTCGAGGATGAAGCCGCGTGCGGGTTTGTCGGGGTTTGCCTTGAGTTCGAGCACTTCGGACTGCAATTGGATGAGTTCGAGGAGATCGGCGACGCCATCGCCGCGTTTGGCCGATACTTCTTTGAAGATGGTCGAACCGCCCCATTCTTCGGGGATGAGTTCGTATTCGGTCAGGGCTTGACGGACGCGTTCGGGGTTTGCGCCGGGCTTGTCGATCTTATTGATGGCGACGATGATGGGGACGCCGGCTGCTTTGGCGTGGTTGATGGCTTCGACGGTTTGCGGCATGACGCCGTCGTCGGCGGCGACGACGAGAACGACTAAGTCGGTGACTTTTGAACCGCGAGCTCGCAAGGCGGTAAACGCTTCGTGGCCCGGGGTATCGAGGAAGACGACTTTGCCCGTCGGGGTCTGAATCGTCGATGCACCGATGTGTTGTGTAATGCCGCCGGCTTCGGTCGCTGTAACGCGCGATTCGCGGATGGCGTCTAAGAGGCTCGTCTTGCCGTGATCGACGTGACCCATGACCGTGACGATCGGAGCGCGAAGCTCCATATCTTCGGGTTTGTCGGCTTTCGACGACGTAAACGACTCTTCGTTAAAGCTGATATCTTGAACGGTGAAGCCGTATTCGGCGGCGACGAGTTCGGCCGTTTCGACGTCGACGGTCTGATTGACCGTGACCATCATGCCGAGTTCTTTCATCAAGAAGCGAATGACTTCGTTGGCCTTGACGCCGAGGTCATTGGCGAGCGCTCCGACCGAAATCGAATCGGCAATCTTGAGCACGCGTTTGTGTTCCGAGGCTTGCGGATGGGCGGCGGCGCGCTCGGCAGGCGTCTGCTTATTGCGCTTGACTTTTTTGAAGTTCGTGCCGCTGTGATTGGCGTTGTTCTTGTTTGCATTGGCGTTTTGACCGCCATAGAACTGGCTCGAATTGACGACCGTGCGACCGGCGGGTTTGCGATTGTTCTTATCGTTCGAACCGTTGCCGAACTTCTTGTTGTCTTTGACGAGCATGGCGCGAATGAGTGCCGGATCGATCGTGCCGGTGATATTCGACGGACGCGCCGATTTTTTATGCGTCGATCGCGCAGCTTCCTCGTCTTCGTCGTCGCCATCGAGACCGATTTCGTCGCTCTCGTGGGCTTGTGCAGGGGCTTTGCGCGCCTGTTTCGTGCGGCGATTTGCCTCTTCGTCGGTCGTCATCGTCGATTTATCGTCTTCTTCCTCAACGACTTCGGCAACTTCTTCGGTCTCCGACGCATACGATTCAGGAACTTGATCGGCAAAACTCGACGATCCGAACGAAAGACCGACCGATTTTTCGAATTTCGGCGCGAGCTCGATGAGTTGCTCTTTTTTCTTCTTTTCTTTTTCTGCTTTTTTAGCGGCTTTTTTGTCTTTTTCAGACTTCGCCACGTCTTTTGCCGATTCCGATTTCTCGGTCGTCTCGACTTTCGATGCCTCTTTGGCACCGGTCGCTTCTACGGCTTTTGCCTCTTTGACATCGGCTGTATCTCGTGCATTGACCACCGCCTCGGCTTGCGCGGCCTCGACTTTATCTTTGTCGGAGCCTTCGGAAGCGTCGGTTTTATCAGTTTTATCGGATTTATCGGTTGTCGCTTCTGTCGCCGCATTCACCGTCGATTCGACTTGGGCTTCGGCAGCCGTCGATTCGCTCGTTTCGGCTTTTGCCCCAGCAGCAACCGCTTCGGCGGCTTTTGCCCCAGCGGCAACCGCTTCGGCGGCTTTCGCATCGCTGGCTTTGGCTCCGTCTTTTGCCGCTTTTGCCGCTACATCGTCTTTTTCGGCGGCTTTTGTTTCAGTCGTCGCGACGGGCGCATTCGAGGGCGCCGCCTCGGTCTTGGCTTCGCTCGCCGCCGAATCGCCCGATTCGGCATCGCCGCCTCGACGACGGCGAATGCGGACCGTTCCGCTCGTCGCCTTCGATTGCGATTTCGCATCGATTGCCGTCGTACTGCGATTTTGACGCTTTGACGCTAACGCTTGTTTAATGGCCAGGATTTGATCTTCATTCAAACCACTCGACTTCGACTTTACCGTAAAACCAAGCCCTAGAGCATTGATCTGCTCAAACAACTGTTGCGCATCCATGTTCAAAGATGTCGCCAATTCTGTGACTTTTGTCAATTTCGCCATGCTCTCTCTCTCTGAGCCCTTACTGCGTCAAATCGTCTCCCAGCCTATCAAATGAGGGGATTGGAGATCTGTTTCACACCTTTGTCGCCGATCGACATCTACCTCGACGCTACCATTGGTAGATGCGAATCAAGCGCCGCGCCTTTATCTAACCTTCCCCCTCATCGGAGGCCATTTCATTATCTTCTCGTATCCCTTCGAGTCGGCGAATTGCCGCTTCGATGGGCATGAACGATTCGCAAAGCGAACCGCGAAGCCATCCTAAGACGACTTTATCGGATTTGCCAAACAATTGCCCATAGAACGCGCGATCGAAGAGCCCCACACACGGCAAGCCTTTGCGCTGAGCATTGAGGCGATACTTCTTTTTCGTCGATTCGGAAGCGTCGGTCGCCAAGATATAACAACCCAACGCATCGGATTTCGCCGCCTCTTCGACGCTATCGGAACCGATGAGCAACTGGTGGCTCGCATACCCCGATTGCAATAGCTCCGTATAACGTTTGCGAAGACCTGGCAATACGACCGATGCAATAAACGCCTCGGCATCGCTGCCCAAACTCGACGGATCCCGCTTTAACACTCGCTTAAATCCATTCGCAAACGCTTTTTCGATGCAATGCCGCTGAGCGCAAACGTAATAACCGCGCCCGGGGAGCTTCTTGCGCAAATCGAAGCATATCACGCCATCGACGACGACGAAGCGCAACAAATCGACTTTCTTGCCATTGCCTCGGCAACAAAGACAACGACGCTGCGGCGTCTTCTCGTCTTCTCTCTTTTTCTCTTCTATCGTCACGTCGCTAAAACTTCCCTTCTCAAATGATATCCAACTCGCTTTCGTGCCCATTGCCAACGATTCGCGCCCATCGAATTCCATTCGAGAATCTCACCACACTCCCGAACTTCGCCCAGCTTCCGCAACGATATCGAAACATCGTGCGATTGCCGAACCCAATTCAAGAATTTCACCACACCCCCGAACTTCACTCAGCTTTCGCAACAATATTGAAATATCGTGCAATCACCGAACCCCATTCGAGAATTTCATCACACTTCCGAACTTCGCCCAGCTTTCGCAACGATATCGAAATATCGTGCAATCACCGAACCCCATTCGAGAATTTCATCACACTCCCGAACTTCGCCCAGCTTTCGCAACGATATCGAAATATCGTGCAATCACCGAACCCCATTCGAGAATTTCACCACACTCCCGAACTTCGCCCAGCTTTCGCAACGATATCGAAATATCGTGCAATCACCGAACCCCATTCGAGAATTTCACCACACTCCCGAACTTCACTCAGCTTTCGCAACGATATCGAAATATCGTGCAGCCGCCGTTTTCCATTCGGGATTTACCATTCTACGATTCGCTACCTTCTGATTCGCTTGCTTCGGCATCGGCGGCGTTGGCATCGCGAGCTTCGGGTTCTGCCGTCTCGATATCGTCGTCTTCTTCCTCTTCGCACGGAAAGATGCGCTCGCCCAATTCTTCGACGACGCAGTTATAAGCCTGCTGAAGGGTGGCATTGGGGATTTCGAGCAAACATCGGTTGAAGATATCGCGAGCCTGTGCCAATTCCTGCTCGGTATAGACTTCGTGGTTGATGGCGATCGTCGTGAGGTCGTCGATGACTTCGGGCGATTTATTGCGACCGATACCCGTCTTCGCATCGAGGCGTTGGGCATCGCTTTCCATGAAGAGCATGCCGAGGCTGTGGTAGCCGGCTTCGTAGAATTGTTTCGCTTGGTGATCGGTCAAGCCCAAATACGTCTTGATGTCGCTACGGCTCTGTTCTTCCATTTCGCGGCTATTGCGAGCTTTGCGCGTCTCTGCCAAGATGTCTTGAGCCACGGCGACGATGCGTTCGGCGTTATCCATGCCAAAACCGGGGATCTGTGCCAATTCGAGCGGATCGACGCGAGCGATGTGTTCCAAGCGATTGTATCCGAGTGTAAATAGCGTATCGATGAGCGATTCGTTTTCAATGCCGTGCGACACGAGTGCGCGACGCGCCTCGAGCATGATTTCGTTCAAACGCGATTCGCTGATGATGTCGAGGTTCCAGCCCGTGAGCTGAGCAGCGAGGCGTACGTTTTGGCCGCCGCGCCCAATGGCGAGCGAAAGCTGTTCGTCGGGAACGATGAGCTCCATCGATGTCGTCGCCTCGTCGATGAGAACTTTGGAAACTTCGGCCGGGCTAATGGCACTGCACACGAATCGAGCCGATTCGTTGTGGAACGGAACGATGTCGATTTTTTCGCCGCGCAATTCTTGGACGACGGCTTGGACGCGCTGACCACGCATCCCGACGCAAGCGCCAACCGGGTCGACGTCTGTCTGACTCGAATAAACGGCGACTTTCGTGCGCATACCGGGCTGTCGCGCCACGCGGACGAGCTGGACGATGCCTTCGTCGATTTCGGGCACGACTTGTTCGAACAAGCGAATGACGAGCGACGGATCGGTACGGCTGAGCACGATTTGCGGATCGCGACTGCTGCGTTGCACGTTCTTGACATACGCTTCGATGCGGTCGCCTTGGTGATACGATTCGCGCGACGACTGCTCGCGCTTAGGCAATACCGCCTCGGCGCGATCCAAATCGACGATAATCGAACCGTCTTCTTTCTCGATTCGGCGAACGATACCCGTAATGAGCTGACCTTTGCGATCTTTGTATTGCTCGTAGATCAAGTTTTGCTCGGCCTCGCGCATGCGCTGCAAGATGACTTGCTTCGCCGTCTGCGCCGCGATGCGACCAAACGTCATTCGCGCACTCTCGAGGTTCAAAAGCTCGCCATAATTCTTGTCTTGCTCCTTGGCACGGAACGCATCTTCGGGGCGATAAAAGATTTGAATCAACAATTCGTCGCCCAACGAAACGTCGCTAAAACCGTAATCTTCGGCATCTTGAAGTGTCATGTCGCGATACGGATTATCGACGCTCTCGCAGACGCGCAAAATTTGAAACAATTCTATTTCATCGTTTTCCGCATTGTAATACGCCTCGATTTCGCGTTGCTGTCCAAAGACGCGCTTGGCCGCCGTCGAGATGGCGACTTCGAGCGTCTCGATCAAAACAGACTGCTTCACGCCCTTTTCATTTCCAACCTGCTTAATGACATCGCTCAGTTTCAGATCCACGAACTTTTCTCCTTAGATATCGATGCGGCAACGCACTATCTGTGCCTGCCCTTATGTACTTATCTCAATTTGTCAATACAAAAACGTACGTCAACGATAAAAAACATGCGTCGACGACGGAATGCATACGCTCCGCGTGCATACGCAAACGGCAAATGTGCGCATTAAACTAAAACTTGCGCTTTTGCCCAGTCTCATTTTCCCACAAATAGACCGTTCGCGCCGATTTGACATCGGCAAAATCGATCGATTCCGCGCCCGCGTCGGTCAAAACCTCGATACGGCGCGATTCGTCATCGGCACACGTCAAATCGCCTTCGACTACTCTCGACTCCTCGCCACGCGTCACGACCCGAACGCGTTCACCCACCGCATAGCGCATTTGCCGCCAATTCGACAACTCGCGTTCTATCCCCGGGCTCTCGATCGTCAAGCGATAGCGATCGTCGATCGGGTTCTCTAAGTCGAGCAACGCACCGACTTCTTCGCTCGCACGTGCCAATTCATCGACCGTCACGCCCGTCCCCGTCGCACCCTTGTCGCCCTTGTCGACGACAAAACGCAACACCAACGCTCGCCCCTCGCGGCGCAACTCCGCCCCGTGCAACACGAGCCCAAGTTGCTCAAACACCGGCTCCACAAGGCGCTCTATTCCCTCTATGCTCAACATTTCGCTACGCTCCGCACACCCAACCCCTGTGCGCAACTATGTAGCTCAACCGATCCCGCCGACTCTGCAAACGAAATCCTGCACAGGCGCCGGAAGCCCTCTTCCACTAGGTTTCCTTTCGGAAACACGCCCAACCGCGACTATCCGCGATGCCCCGCGCACTACGCGCCATTGGGACAAAAAAACCGGTCCAAACCGGGCAAATGCGAAAGAAGGGAGTCGAACCCATACACCCAAACCGGGAACAGGAACCTGAATCCTGCGCGTCTACCAATTTCGCCACTTTCGCTTACGAAAAGCAGTGCAAAACCACCGCAACGACAAACCGCCGCCGCCACGCTCTATACTCACGCACTCCGCCTTATGCAAGTTTTTTTTGCCTCTCCGCGCTTTTTGCCGCTTTTTTGGGACGCTCTATGTCGCTGTCGCTCCATACGAGCTTTTTTTTGGGGCGCGCGCTCTATGTCGCTATCGCTCCATACGAGCTCGGGGGCGCCCTATCGGCAAAGCCGATACGGGACGCCTGCAGCTACGCTATTGCCCGCAAGCGGCCAATACGCTCCGCTATCGCCCTATCGCCTGCGGCAATACGGGCTCTCGCGCGCTCTATGTCGCTATCGCTCCATACGAGCTCGGGGGGCGGCTGAAGCCGCTGTTGCCGTCGTCAAAAACTGCTGCGAGTGCGATGAATGGCCGTTACAAAGCTCGTCTATGGATGATTGCATGACAAATGCGAAAAAATCATCTAAAGAGCCGCCGGTCGTGCGAGTGCCATCGTGCACATATTCGCACGCGCTACATATCCAATCGCAAGCGCCATCATCATTGCGACGGCCGTCTCCGGTGCTCACTACAAAATAAAAAGGTCAATCCCATGAAATACGCAGGCATTGATATCGGTGCCGAAACAATAAAATACGCCATCTACGATACAAAAACCGAGAAAATCGACGCATTCGATACCATCGCCCATCACAAGGCCATGCAAACCGCCATTTCGTCGATTCTCTCCACGCTCAAACGCCTCGACGTCGACGGCATCGCCGTTTGTGGGCGTTTTGCCAACCTCATCAAACTCAAAAATTATCCCGCACAAGCTGTCCAAAAACGCGGCCTCGCCTATCTCTACGGCGACAACCCCGTCACATGCATCAGCATCGGCTGTAACGGCTTTAGCGTGCTCGAAAAGCGCCCAAACGGAGCCGATTTGATGCGCGAAAATTCGCGTTGTTCGCAAGGCACGGGCAACTTCCTGCGCCAGCTCATCGAACGATTCGGCTACACACTCCCGCAAGCCGATGCCCTATGCGACGACATCGACACGCCGTGCCAAATGTCGGGCCGATGCCCCGTCATTCTCAAAACCGATATGACGCATTTGGCGAATCGTGGCGAGCCCCAGCCCAATATCATTGCGGGCGTATACGATGCCATCTGCGATAACGTCCAAGCGCTCATCAAGCCCGTTCTTTGCCCCAAAGACGTCGTACTCACCGGTGGCGTCACTCGTTCCAAGCGCATTCGCAACAATTTCAAATCGTATTGCCAAAATCACGATCTCCATTTGCTCGAGTCGAACGATTTTTCACAATTCTATATCGACGCCGCCGGATGCGCTCTCCTGGCAAGCGAATTCGGCGCCGACGAAATCTGCCTCGATACACAAAACCTCATCAAACGCGACAATATCAAGCGATTCGATGCCGTTCCACCGCTCAAAAACTACCTTTCTAAAGTCAAACGATGCGATCCGCCCAAAGAACGATCGCATATATCGAGCGACACAGAAGTCTATTTGGGCTTCGACATCGGGTCGACCGGATCAAAAGCCGTCGCCATCGTCGCCGACGCAAGCGATAACCCGCTCGACGACATCGTTTGGCAAGATTATTTGCGCACCAACGGCAACCCCGTCAAAGCCGCCCAACAACTCGTCGAGCACTTTTTGCAATCGCCCGCGCGCCTCTCGCGCGTCGTCGCCTTTGGCGTCACGGGGTCGGGGCGCGAAATCGTCGGTTCCATGCTATCGTCGTGTTTTGGCGCTCAAAACGTCTACATCATCAACGAAATCGCCGCACACGCCGAAGGCGCGCGGTCGGTCGATCCAAACGTCGACACCATCTTCGAAATCGGCGGCCAAGATGCTAAATACATTCGACTCTCGGAAGGGCGCATCGTCGATGCCGCCATGAACGAAGCATGCTCGGCGGGCACCGGATCTTTCATCGAAGAACAAGGCCGAAAATTCCGCGAAGCACAATCGCTGACCGATTTGTCCGACCTCGCTCTATCGGCCGATCACGGCGTCAGCCTCGGTCAACATTGCTCGGTATTCATGGCTCAAGTCATCGAAGAAGCCATCGCCTCGGGCGTCTCCACTCCCGAAATCTTAGCCGGAATATACGATTCCGTCGTGCTCAATTACTTCTATCGCGTCAAAGGCAATCGAAGCGTCGGCCATACCGTCTTCTGTCAAGGCATGCCGTTCCAATCGCCTGCACTCGCCGCCGCCGTCGTGCGACAAACACAAGCCGAAGTCATCATCCCGCCAAACCCCGGCAATATCGGGGCTTTCGGCATCGCTCGACTCGCTCGAAAAGCCATTCACAACACATCCCCCTGCAATCTCAACGATTTCCTCGCCGCAAAACTCTCCTCTCGCCACACGTTCATTTGCGCTTCCAATAAGGGATGCGGCGGTTCGGGCAACAAATGCCGTATCGATAAAATCGTCGTCGACCTCGACGGCAAAAAGCTCCAGTTCACATGGGGCGGGGCGTGCTCGCTGTGGGACAAAGGCATTTCGATCAAAAAACTCCCAAACTTCACCCCCGATCCATTTGCCGAACGCAAACAAGCCGTCGACGATTTGATCGCCGCGCTTCCAAAACGCGGCAATCCGACGATCGCCATCAGCGAAGAATTCCAACTCAAGACGTTTTTCCCCTTCTTTTCATCATTCCTATACGAATGCGGCTTCGATATCGTCGCCTTCTCGGGCGGCACGCTCGGCGATTTGCACAAAGGGCTCGACGAAAGCAATGTGCGATTCTGCGCCCCCATGCAACATTATCACGGCGTAGCCTCGAAAATGGCGGCCTCGTCGTGCAAATACCTCTTCTGGCCCATGATGCGATGCGGAAAAAGTGCCGCTAACGAAGAAACATCGGCCATCTGCCCCATCGTACAATCGTCGCCCGATTTGCTACGCCACGATCTCGGCATTAAAAACGGGCGTATTCTCTCGCCCGTCATCGACTTGGGCACGGGCAATCTCGAAAGCCTCGAATTTGCCGCCTCGTGCCGAAGCCTTGCCCAAACGCTCGGCGTCGGCGATGCACGTTTTTCGCGAGCCTTCAAAGCCGCAAAAAATAATCAAGAGCAATTCGACCGCCAACTCATCGAAATGGGACGACGTGCCCTAGCCTTTGCCGCACAACATTCTCTCCCCACGGTCATCGTCTTGGGGCGCAATTATACGATTCACAACAATGCGCTCAATAGCAACGTCCCCGCACTTCTCAAATCTCAAGGTGCTATGGCTATCCCCGTCGATTGCTACCCCATCGACGACGACGAACCAATTTATACAAATGTCTATTGGAGCTACGGACAACTCAATCTCCGTGCCGCCACGCAAATACGAAAAACGCCCCATCAATACGCCATTTGGTGCAGCAATTACGGCTGCGGACCCGACAGTTTCAATCTTCACTTTTTCCAATTCATCATGCAGGGAAAACCCTATACGATTATCGAAACCGATGGGCACTCGGGCGATGCCGGCACCAAGACCCGAATCGAAGCTTTTCTCCACTGCATCGCCGAATACGAAGCATTGCCCTTCTCGACCGATTACAACGACCTCCATACGCTCGAACAATGCAATACGCCAATCCGCGACGCGCGAAAACAAAACGCCATCATCCTCATCCCACCCATGAGCGATAATGCCGAAATATGCGCCGCAGGATTCCGAAATATCGGCGTCAAATGCATGATGCTACCGCGCCCAACCCGAAAAACGCTCCAAATCGGGCGCCGACATACGTCGGGCAAAGAGTGCCTCCCCGCTCTCATCACGCTCGGATCCCTCCTGGAATACGTGCAAAACGCCGATCCCAACGAAAAAATCGTCTTTTTCATGCCGCGTTCTAACGGTCCATGCCGACTCGGGTGCTACAACCTGCTCGATAAAATCGTGCTCAAACAACTCAAACTCGACGATCGCGTCAAAACTTGGTCGCTCTGCGATACCGATTACTCCGAAGGCGTGCCATTGCTCACATTCATCGCCATTTATACGGGATTCATCGCTTGCGATACGCTCATGGCTGGGCTCTACGACGTCCGACCCGTCGAGACGAAAAAAGGCGCCGCCGACGAAATCTATCGAAAAGCCCATGCAGAACTCGTCGAATGCCTCGAAAACCTCCCCCATCCCAGCTTGTCGATTCCATACGCCGCCAAAGAAATCCTCACCGGTTCACTATTCGGCATGACAAAAGTCATTCAACGCGCCGCCCAAGCCTTTGCCCGCATCAAATCCGATCGACAAATCCCAACCGTCTGCGTCACGGGCGAAATCTACGTTAGAAACGATCCCTTTGCCAACGACGACATCATCGATGCCATGGAAAAACGCGGCGTTCGCGTCCTCTTTGCCCACTTCTCCGAATGGATCGAATACGCCGATATCATCAATCGAGAAATTCTCAAGACGTCGCACAATATTGCTGGCGTCGCCATTTCGGAATTCGTGCGACATATCATCCGATCGATTCATGCCCCAATGCAAAAGGCTCTACACTGGCAAAGCCGCCACGACGTGCACCATATTCTCGACGATGCAGCAAAATACTTGCGAAAAGACCTCGTCGGCGAAGAAATTCTCACGATTGGAACACCTCTACACGCCTATAAACAAGGCGAAGTACAAGGCGTTGTGAGCGTCATGCCCCTGGAATGCATGCCCGGAAAAGTTGCCGAAAGCCAGTTCTACCACATCGCCGAAAACGAAGGTCTGCTGGCCATCAACCTAGCCTTTAACGGCGATCCGCTCCCAGAATCCGTGCTCGACGATTTCTGCTTCGAAGTCAAACAACGTTTCGAACGACAAAATCTACGCAAAACTCAACACGTCTCATGATATCTGGCATGAATCGCTTTTTGTAAATTTATTTGTTGCCAATGCCATCGGCAGGTGCTAACTTAGAATCGACGTATCTTGCTTGTAGCTTTTAAACAATATACGGGTTAAAAGCACGGGCATACGTCGTACAAGCACGTCAAGATGTATTTCACAAGGGGAGTGCACTTGAAGTGCCCAGGTTCGATGACGCGGGTGATTGTCCCGATATCGTATACCGCACTGCTTGGTAAATGGAGTTTACATGGCATCTCAGAATGCAACGGGCGATTATGAATCGACGCTTAAAATTTTATCTGTACTGGAATGTTCCAAACCGACGGCACTCGTGACAATTAGTCAAACGACTGGGATTAAACTCGCCGATATCATACGTTTTTGTACATTACTCGTCAAAGCCAATGTCATACAACGCGATGTCGACAGTGGCACGATATATTATACATTGCTCTCGGATGAATACGAGGCAAAAGTCGCCGACATATTCGATGTCGCTCCGCGTCAAGACGAATCCATCATCGATAAACGACCGCGCGACAGCCGCGAGGCGATTATGTTGCGACGCGCCATGCGCGCCTCAGGGATCCACGAAAAAGTCGAACCCGCAAACGCAAAACAAGAACCTCCCAAAAAGACACCCGAACGGCTCAGCGCCTACGATCTCTACGCCATGAAGCGTTCTACTCCGGGCTTCTCGCGCTCTCCCGATTTGTCCCAATCGTCTCAACAACTCCGATCCCTCCGCTCCTCGACGATGAATCCCGCTCAATCGAGCGACGACAACCGACGATTCTCGCAGTCGTCGACGACGCACAAAGCCGTCTATATCAACAAACCTTCGACTCGACGAAGCGATACTCGGTCTTCGTTTAATATCATTCCGCCCGCCTTCATCGACCCCGATGGCATCGAACGATCCGATGGCGTCTTTAAGCAAACGAATCCAAACGCCGGACGCGCGCAAATCCCTCTCATCCCAGAACACGCTCTCTCGGCTTCAAACAACGACATTCCCGAGTCAGAAGTTCGCGAAACTCTACAAATTCGTCCCGATGCGCCACTCATCACCATCTTGAGCCCACGACCATGCCACGATATCTGGTCGGCTTGCTCGGCTCTTGCCAATACTTCGGGCGGTTATATCGTTTTGGGCTTGCGAAAATATGAAAAAGATAGCGATGTTTCATACTTCGCTAAATCTGTACAAAATCCAGAAGATGCTATCAAAAATTTATTAAAAGCTTTTAACGATCGAAATGTCATTAGCGATTGCCCGCAAAACAATTCTTTCATCACTGCTTCGCAAATTCGCAATAAAAACGTCGTCGTCATCAATATCGTTCCTTCGCAATTTGCTCCCGCTCCGCTCTATACTACGCGCGATTCTTTCGGCATGAAGACAAATCAAGGCTGCTACCTCTATATAGAAGGAAAAATCGTCCATTGCACACAAGACGATGTCAAAGCATTGTGGCAACAAAAGCGATTGGGCGACGATATCGCCGATTGGTCGCAAACTTCGCCCCGCGCAAGCGTCGAAATGCAACGCAAAGTCTCCGTACACTTGCCACAAATCATCGACGATGCCGTCCGACCGCTCTCTCGAAAGACGAGCAACTACGGACATCCCATCGAACAACACAAATACGAAAAACGAACCACTCCTATCAAACGTTCGCCCGAAGAATTGTACGAAGGTGAACGACTCCTAGCCCTAGGGCTCTTGAACGCCTCCCCCACCACAAAAGCGACCGAGGCGCAAGCCAAAACGACGCACACTTCCAGCCGCCACGCCTCCTCTCCATCGAATTCGGCGACTTCGCATCAAGCATCCCTCTTCGATACCCTCGGCAACGATGCACATAAATCGACTGTCCAAAATCTACTCTTCGCCGAAGACATCACCATCCCTTCGCCGTCGCATATCTCGCTCGGAAACACTGCCAAAAACGAACCAAACGACGAAACGACGGGGCGCGCAAGCAAAACGCCAAAGAAACGCTCAACGCGTACAAAAGCCAGCGACAAAGAAACATCCGCTGTCGCCACGACAACCCACACGGCAAGCCATACCAATTTGCCGCGATACGAAGATGCCAATCAAGCTATCCTATTGGAAATCGCTCAACCCGTCGCCGACCATCCCAGACTACCCATGACTCGCGTTTGCGAAATCGCAAAACAACTCTGCACTCAAGCTCAATTCAATATCTTTGAGCTCGCCAGTATACTCAATAAAAAAGCTCCTGTCGTCAAAGATAAAGTATTGCCTAAATTGCGCGAATATTCCAATTTCGTCGAAAACGGCGATATTTTTTATATGCATTCATAATCTCGACGCCTCACACTCGCTATGCGCCGCGCCTACATCATGCGCCCGCGCATAGCCGATGTAAATCATTATATATATAAATCACACAATTAATATACACAAACCAAACAAACAATACACGAACAATATTTGCAATCATCGACACACAACGCCGCGCCCCCACTGCAAGCACATCGATAATTCATTATACATAAACAATATAAATGGCGATATACACAAATAACACTGTTCGCCTACCGCAAACGCATTGCCAATGCACCACCCAAATGAACACCGTAGGGCTTTTGGCGTGTAGCCCCCAGTTGACGCCGTAGACGGCTACTGGGGGAAAAGGAATCCACATCCCCACCCTGTGGCTCTATGAATGATGTGTTACCCGATGTCTAACGGCGAATATCGCGAATGAGCAAATTGGCCTGCGGCTTCTCACCGCCAATTTGAATGGCTTCGAGGAGCATTTTCGATGCAGCTTCGCATTTGTTTTCGTCGCGATAAGCGACTTTGAACAACGCCTCGCCTTTTTCGACGCGATCGCCGATTTTGTGTAGCACTTCGAGCCCGACGGCGTGATCGACTGGAGCGCCCGCAACTTCGCGACCTGCACCGAGAATGCATCCAGCTTTGCCGACTTCTTCGCAGTTATAGGCGGTCACGTAGCCAGCCTTTTCGGCGCAAACCGTATGCGTATTGCCGACCGACGGCAAAAGTGCGTAATCGTCGACGACGCGAGCATCGCCGCCTTGGGCGGCGATATTCTTGCGCAATTGTTCGAGCGCTTTGCCCGATCGTATCGCCTTATCGAGTTCATCGCGAGCGTCGTCGTTGGAAATCTTCTTCGCCATCGACAACATTTCGGTGCCAAGTGCCATGACGAGTTTTGCATAATCGTCAGGAGCATTGCCCTTGAGCATTTCGACCGCCTCGATAAACTCATTGGCATTGCCAACGGCTCGCCCCAGTGGCTCGTCCATGCTCGTAATGCAAGCCCTCACGTCGCACCCCATCGCGCGCCCAATTCCAATCATCGTATCGGCGAGCCTCTGGGCACGATCTTGCGTTTTCATAAACGCCCCCGAACCGACTTTGACGTCGAGAACGAGACCATTGAGACCAACCGACATCTTCTTGCTCATAATCGATGCGGCGATCAATTCTATCGATGGAACGGTTGCCGTCACATCGCGCAAAGCATAGAAAATCTTATCGGCTGGAACGAGCGACCCCGTCTGCCCCGTAATCACATAGCCAGATTCGTGAACGCCTTTTTCGATTTCTTCCTCGCTCAAATCGACGCGATAACCAGGTACCGATTCGAGCTTATCGAGCGTGCCACCCGTGTGCCCCAATCCGCGCCCCGAAATCATCGGAATCACGGGGCCACAAGCGGCAACCATCGGCGCAAGCGTAAGGGAAACTTTGTCGCCAACTCCACCCGTCGAGTGTTTGTCGACTTTATACATACCCGAGAGGGATTTGAGCGAGAGCGTATCGCCACTATGCAACATGGCATCGGTATACGCGACGAGTTCGTCGTTTGTCATACCTTGAAAATAGACGGCCATGAGAAAGGCGGCAGCTTGATAATCGGGGACATTGCGACTGACCACGTCGTTGACAAATGCCTTGAGATCGCTAGCGGGGATTTCTTTGCCATCGCGCTTGAGTTCAATTAAATCTACTGCTCTCATAATTCCTCTTCGAAATAACGGTGCCAAACACGCCGTGACGGACATCGCCGCGGCCTTGCCGACACGCCCAAATTTCCCTTATAGCACGCCTTATTTGAGAAATGGATCGGATTGTGCTAGACAATCGTGCGCTTGGGCGATTTTTAGGAGGTTCTATGCACGCACTGGCATTTGCTGTTGGTCCACAAGAATTATTACTCGTACTCGGTTTGGCGATTCTCTTATTCGGCGCCACCAAAATCCCACAACTCGGCTCGTCTATTGGCCAGGGCATCCGAAACTTCCGCCGCGGAATGCGCGAAGTCGAAGCCGAAGAACGCGAAGCAAAAAAATTGGCCAATGAAAAACAACAAGACGACAACGCGGCGTTTCTAAATCCCACCGATAATAACTCAAATGTCTAATGCGCGTTTGCTTCGCCTATGTCGCTCTCGCTCCATACGGCTCACCTGCTCGCCTATGTCGCTCTCGCTCCATACGGCTCGCTTTCGCGGCTATCGCTACGCGATACGCCGCTCCGCCCCAACGGCTCGCCTATGTCGCTCTCGCTCCATACGGCTCGCTTTCGCGGCTATCGCTACGCGATACGCCGCTCCGCAACAAAAAGCCCGTAGGGCAATGCGGCGAGTAGCCCCAGGCAACGCATCTCCTTTCTTCCACATCGCCGCAGGCAGATTCCGTTCCCCCTCGCATGTCTTAAACGCCCGCAACGGCGGGCGTCCATTCCCCCTCGCATGTCTTAAACGCCCGCAACGGCGGGCGTCCGTTCCCCCTC
>SFMP01000206.1 GCA_004554395.1 Myxococcales bacterium
AGGCCGGGGGTGAGGTCAAACGCCCGAAACGCGGGCGTCTATTCCCCCTCGCCATTTATGGAGAGGGGGTGGCCGACAGGCCGGGGGTGAGGTCAGGGGGTGGCCGACAGGCCGGGGGTGAGGTCAGACCCCGCCCCAAAGCCGTTTACCAAAGTCAAGAGAATTTTTAAATGCGGTAGCCCTGCAAAAACGCCCAAATATAGCTGATTATTTTCTCTAAAAGCTGTAAAAGGCGTCGATTTTTGGCTTGGGGGAGCCAGAGTATTGATGAAGGAGTTTATTATGAATTTTCAAGATCTCGTGCTGACGCTTCAAAAGTATTGGGCATCACAGGGGTGTATCGTCCAGCAACCATACGACATCGAAAAAGGCGCTGGCACATTTAATCCAGCGACGTTTTTCAGAGCCCTCGGCCCCGAGCCCTATTCGGTCGCCTTTATCGAGCCATGCCGACGCCCCGTCGACGCTCGCTATGGCGAAAACCCAAACCGTTGGGGCGCCTACTACCAATTCCAAGTCATCCTAAAACCGAGCCCAAAAAACGTCCTCGATCTCTATTTCGGCTCGCTACGCGCCATCGGAATCGATCCCCTAGCCCACGACATTCGACTCGTCGAAGATAACTGGGAAGCCCCATCGCAAGGCGCTTGGGGATGCGGATGGGAAGTCTGGGCCGACGGCATGGAAGTCACGCAATTCACCTATTTCCAACAAGTCGGCGGCATCCCATGCCACCCAGTCACGGCAGAAATCACCTACGGACTCGAACGCATCGCCATGTACATGCAAAACGTCGATCGAATCCACGACCTCGTCTGGGTCAACGACATCAAATACAGCGATGTCCACCTCCAAGCCGAAATCGAACAGTCGAAATACTACCTCGACGAAGCATCGATCGACCTGCAATATAAACTCTTCGACATGTACGAAGCCGAAGCCAAACGACTACTCGACCTCGGGCTCGCTTTCCCAGGCTACGACCACGTCCTCAAATGCTCTCACGCCTTCAACATCCTGCAGGCTCGCGGCGCCATCTCCGTCACCGACCGCCAATCCTACATCAATCGCGTGCGAACTCTCTCCCGCATGGCTGCCGATTGCTACCTCAAACAACGCGAAGAAATGGGCTACCCACTACTCAAAAACAACACGACATCGAAGGAGGACTAAGCCATGTCGAAATCTCTCATCTTTGAATTGGGCTGCGAAGATTTGCCCGCACTTCAAATCGATATGGCCATCGATGCGCTCCGTTCGGGCGTCGTCGATCGTTGCCGCGAATTGCGAATCGAACTCGGAAACGTCCGCGCCTACGCCTCTCCGCGTCGACTCACGCTCCTCATCGACTCCGTCGCCGACCGTCAAACCGACCTCGAAACGCTCAAAGTTGGACCCGCCGTCGCCGCTTGCAAAACGCCCAACGGCGATTGGACTCCAGCCGCACTCGGCTTCCTACGCGGACTCGGCGCCGACCCCTCGCAAGTCGAAGAAGTCACTCAAGAACGAAAAAAAGGCAAACCCATGGCTTATATCGCCGTCAAAGTTTGCGCGCAGGGCGAAGAAACTTCAAAACTCCTCGGCCACGTCCTCGAAGAAAGCCTCGCCGCCATTCACTGGGCAAAACCCATGCGATGGTCCGACGAACCCACGCTCTTCGCTCGCCCCGTCCACTGGATCTTGTGCGTCCTCGGCGGCGAAATCCTACCCATGCAGTTCGCAGGCGTCTCCTCGGGCGCTCTCACCTACGGCCATCGATTCATGGCACCCGAAGCCATCGAAGTCCGAACACCCGACGAATACGTCGATAAACTACGACGCGCTAAAGTTCTCGTCGATACCGACGAACGACGCGCTAAAGTCCTCGAACAAGCTCACGCCGCCGCCGCCTCCGTCGGCGGACACCTCGTCGAAAACGACGAACTCCTCGAAGAAGTCGTCCAAATCCTCGAATGGCCCGTCGGCATCGTCGGCGCCTTCGACCCCGCCTTCCTAAAACTCCCTCACGAAGTCATCATCACGAGCATGGTCACCAATCAACGCTACTTCAGCGTCGTCGACGACGACCAAAAACTCATGCCAAACTTCGTCACTCTCTCCAATACCGATGTCTACGACCGAAAAGTCGTCGCACGCGGAAACGAACGCGTCCTCGTCGCACGACTCAAAGACGCTGAATTCTTCTTCGACGAAGACCGAAAACACGACCTCGAATTCTACAACGAAAAACTCACCCACATGCGCTACATCGAAGGCATGGGATCCACCTTCGATAAAGTCGTGCGCGACGAAGCTCTCGCCGTCACCGTCGCAAAATTCTGGACTAACGCCGATATCGATCTCAACAATATTCGACAAACCGCCCACTTCTGCAAAGCCGATTTGGCGACAAACATGGTGTACGAATTTCCCGAAGTCGAAGGCGTCATGGGCGACTACTACGGCCGTCTCGACGGACTCCCAAAAGACGTCTGCCAAGGCATCCGCGAAACCTACAGCCCACGTCAAGCTGGCGCACCCGTCGCACAAACGCTCACTGGCGCCATCGTCGGCATCGCCGATAAACTCGACACGATTACCGCTCTATTCGCGCTCGGGCGAATCCCCACTGGCGCCGCCGACCCCTTCGCTCTCCGACGCTGCGCCAACGGCATCCTCCGCACGCTCTGCGAACACAAACAACCCATGGACCTCGCTCCGATCGTCCGCGCCGCCATCGACGGCTGCCGACTCACCGAACGAACGCTCGGCACAAAACCCGTCACCACCGACGACGACGCACTCTGCCAACAAATCCTCGACTTCATCAAAACGCGACTACGCTTCATGCTCAGCGACGCACACGCCATCGAAGTCATCGACGCCGTCCTCTCCGTCGCCAACATGGCCGACATCCCCGCCATCGTCGGACGCATCGAAACGCTCACAAAACACCGCACCGGCGCCATCTTCGCCAGCCTCGTCACCACCTTCAAACGCGTCGCAAACATCGTCCGCCAAGCAAACGCCAACACCGGTGACGTCAACCCCTCACTCTTCGAAGATAATGCGGAAAATGCTCTCCACAGCGCAATCCTAGACGCCAAAAACGCCTATCAATCCGCTTTCGATGCAAAAGACTACGAGTCCGCACTCACCTGCCTCGAAGCCCTACGCGCACCCGCCGACGCCTTCTTCGAAGCCGTCCTCGTCAACTGCGACGATCCAAACGTACGCCAAAATCGCCTCAACCTACTCGCCACCGCCGAAGACCTCTTCGCCAACTACTGCGACGTTCGAAAACTCTAATCCCACTGCGTTGTACTCTCGGGGGTACGCCCGCTTTGCCCACCTGGGCAATACGGGCTTTTTTTTGTCGCCCTATTTCGCATTCGCTCAATACGGGCTCTTGTCGCGCCTATTTCGCATTCGCTCCATACGGCGCTTGGGCTCCGGCTATGTGCTCGGGCTGGCGCCCTTGCGCGCATACGCCTACGCTGTTGCGCTATTGCCAGCAGGCAATACGCGCAACTTTTGTCGCCCTATCTCGCCCGTTGGGCTCAATACGGGCTCTTGTCGCGCCTATCTCGCATTCGCTCAATACGGCGCTTATAGAACTCCGGCAACGATGCCGCAAAGCGACGATTGAGCTCTTAAATGCTTGTGTCGAAGTTCATTTGGCAATCTTTCTCTGACTCATTCTCTGACTTTTGCGTTTCTTACTATGTTTCTTGATTATCTATTGGCATTATCGGAAATTGCCCATACACTGCGTGATGATTCCATTCATCAATATTCACAACATCTACGGATTCTATAAGTTTTACGCCTGTTTTTTTAGACGATTCCGCAATGCTTTACGTGAAATTGCAAAATCCGCATCGGATAATACATTCACTCCAGATTCATTATAGGTTTTCTTGATTTTGTCAGTTGCCCAAATTGCAGTTTTGCAATCAATGCCATAGTGTTTGTGTTCTTCTATTAAAATACCAGGCATGATGTTACCTCACAAATCGTATATTTCGTCCAGAAGCTTATCAAACGCTGAAACGATGGCATTATTCTTTAAGTCTACAAATTTTTCCTTTTCTCATATATTAAATCACAAGTTTTGCCTACATGAGATAGAGAATGGAACGCAATGCTATCATTCTTCGCTTTTCTAACCTCGAAATAGCTGGCAATCATATAGTCATGCGTTGAAACAAACACTTGAACGCCTTTTCTTTGTAATTCCAAAAGCAACTCAACGATAATAGAAATATATGATGGATTAATATTGGATTCAGGTTCATCCCAACCTTTCTCTCCCGTTACCTCTGCATCCCACTTTTTCGTCTTCCCATGAAAACTTGCACTCAATACTCTCTCTTGCGTAACATCTCGCTCTCCCGCAAAAATGCGAATCAATGCGCTACGATTGCCTTGCTTTCTTGTGATTAGACGAGAAATCTTATAGTCGTCTGGAAGCATGGTTGATACAAGTTTATGGGAAAAAGAAACCCTCTGATCGACACATTGACATGCCGAATACAGAACCTTAAAAAGGTGTGTTTTGCCTGTTCCGTTTTCTCCAATAAAGATATTGATGCCTGGATCAAACTCTATCTGATGATCATCAAAAACAGTGTAGTTTTCCAGCTTAATTCTTTTAATAATCATCGTTCTCTCCTCCCTTACTTTATCTTCGCCAACACATCCTGGAACTACTCGACAGTGACGGATTTAGCGAGGTTTCGGGGTTGATCGACGTCGTTACCGAGCATATTGGCAATGTGATAAGCGAGTAGTTGTAGGTGTAGAACGCACAAAAGAGGCTGGACGGTTTCGTCGCATGTAGGGATGGTGAAGGCGTGTTCGGAGATGCGCGCGACGGCATCGTCGCCTTGCGAAACGATGCTGAAGATGCGTCCGCCGCGGGCTTTGACTTCTTGTAGATTGGAGAGTGTTTTTTCGTAGGTGGCGTTTTGAGGAGCGATGACGATAACGGGGAGGCGGTCGTCGATGAGGGCGATGGGACCGTGTTTCATTTCTCCGGCTGGGTAGGCTTCGGCATGGATGTAGGTGAGTTCTTTGAGTTTGAGAGCGCCCTCGCTGGCAATGGGATAGAGCGTGTTGCGTCCGAGGTAGAGGAAAGAGTTAGCGCGTAGGAGTTTTTGTGCGGCTTTTGGGATATCTTGTGCGCGTGCGAGTGTGTCTTCCATGAGTTTTGGAAGCGTGCGTAGTGCGTGCAAGGCGCGGCGAGCTTCGTCTTCGGGGAGTGTGGCGCGCGTGCGGCCGAGGTGAATGGCGAGAAGGAGAAGGGAGACGAGTTGAGTGGTGAATGCTTTTGTCGAAGCAACGCCGATTTCGGGGTCGGCTCGTGTGTAGAAAGTGGCGTCGCTAGCGCGTGGAATGGTCGAATCGATGACGTTGCAGATGGCGAGGATCTTTGCGCCAGCGCGCCGAGCGAGTTTGACGCAGGCGTATGTATCGGCCGTTTCGCCGCTTTGGCTGATGGCGATGAAAGCGTCGCATGGCGAGAGTATGGGGTCGGCGTATCGGTATTCGCTGGCGACGTCGACGCGAGTTGGAATGCGAGCGAATTTTTCGAAGTAGAATTTGGCGACGAGTCCGGCGTGGTAGCTCGTGCCGCATGCGACGATTTGTATCGAGGACGCATTTTCGAGGTGTAGTTCGTCGATGGCGTCGTCGAGGTTAATCGAGACTTCGTCTTCGAGGATTCGACCTCGCAGTGTGTCGGTAATTTTTTGAGGTTGCTCTTCGATTTCTTTGAGCATGTAGTGTGGGTAGCCTTGTTTTTCGGCGGCAGCGACGTCCCATTGCACAGTTTTTGTGGGGCGTTGAACGGGGCGATTGTGTGCGTCGTAGATGGCGATTTCGTTGGGCGTGAGTAGAGCGATGTCGCCGTCTTCGAGGAAAGTGAATTGTCGCGTATAGGCCAAAACAGCGGTGATATCGCTGGTGGCGAATGTTTCGTTTTCGCCTTTGGCGAGGATGAGTGGACTTTGGTTTCGAGCGGCGACGATTTGTTCGGGGGCGTCGGCGCAAATGACGACGAGTGCGTAGGATCCTCGCACGAGGTGTAGGGCACAGCGGACGGCGGTGATGAAATCGCGCTTTTTATCGTATTCTTCTTGAATGAGATGGGCGATGATTTCGGTGTCTGTTTCGGAGCTAAAGACGTGTCCGCGTTCTTTGAGTTCGGCGCGGAGCTGCATAAAATTCTCTATGATGCCGTTATGAACGATGGCAAATCGACCATAGCAATGGGGATGCGCATTTGATTCGCTTGGTCGCCCATGAGTTGCCCAACGCGTGTGCCCGATTCCGGTGGAGCCAGCGATGGGATCGCGAGCCATTTTATCGATGAGATTTTCGAGTTTTCCGTGTGCTCGTCGGCATGCGATTTCGCCATTAGCGCAGACGGCGATGCCCGCGGAGTCGTATCCGCGGTAGGCTAGTCGTCCGAGCCCTGTTTGAATAATGGGTACCGCTTCTCGATAGCCAGTATATCCGATAATCCCGCACATTTTGTATTCGTCCTTATGATGAATTAGAGTTGCCACGGCGTGTTGATGCGCCGTGCGTGCCATGGGCTGGCACACGAGGCGGGCATATTAGCAGATAATCGACGAGAAACGTTAGTGCGTCGATGTGATAAGGACGATAAAAAAATGACGACATCAATCGAGGCGGCATTTTCGATGTTTACGACGTATTTGAAGGCGGAGCGCGGGTTATCGCGCAATACGTTGGAGTCGTATGGGCGCGATATTTCGGGGTTTATGGCGATGTTGCAAAGCGAGGGCAAGGAGAATGTCGAAGATATCGGAGAAGATGAGATACGTCAGTTTTTGTCGTCGAAGATCGACGATGAAGAGGTGAAGACACGGACGGTAGCGCGTTATTTGGTGAGCATACGACAGTGGATGAAGTTTTTAGTGGGCGATGGGATAATCGAGACAGATCCGAGTGAACACATCGATATGCCAAAGTATTTGCAGAACGACCCAGTGTATTTGACGGAGCGCGAAGTCGATGCGCTTTTGAATGCGCCCGATGAATCGACGCCAGAGGGATTGCGCGATCGCGCGATGATAGAATTGCTCTATGCGACTGGGCTTCGCGTTTCGGAGCTCGTCGGGCTTGGGGTTCGGGATGTCGATCTCGATTCGGGGTGTATTACGGCGCATGGAAAAGGCGGGAAAGATCGCGTGATTCCGATGGGGGAATATGCGAATGCTTGGATTCGTCGGTATTTAGATGTGTCGCGCCCAGCGCTCATGCACGATGGCGACGAATCGGCGGTGTTGTTTACGACGCGTCGTGGTGGGGGCATGACGCGGCAAGGGTTTTGGAAGAATTTGAAGCGATATGCGCTCGTTGCTGGAATCAAAAAGGACTTATCGCCGCATAAGCTACGGCATACGTTTGCGACGCATTTGATATCGCATGGCGCAGATTTGTTGGCGGTGCAAGAGATGCTCGGGCATGCCGACATATCGTCGACGCAGATTTACACGCACGTGTCGCGCGAGCGAATGAAGGCGGTATTCGTCGCTTGCCACCCAAGACAGGGATAGATCAGACGGGGCGGGGCTACGCGCCGCGTTGCCCTACGGGCTTTTTGGGGTGGGGCGAGTCTACTCGCGCCCCTTCCCCTCAATCAGCCTCCCCGTTGGGGCGGGGGACGTTTGTGGTGGGTTGGGGCATCTTTTGAGAAATGAATTGTAAAATAAAGTATTCATTATAATACAAACGTGTATATTTGAAGTAATATGTCTACGATGAGTCTATGCATTGCCATTTATGGAGTGGTGGCTAGAGGAAGTCATTGCTCGCGCTTAAACTTCTCGATGGCACAATCGTGTGCCTTTTTCTTATCGTAGCTGATGCCGACCAATATCAAATCGCCGTAGAAATCGGTGAGCCTGCCTGGGTATTGATTGTCGTGGATCTGATCGATGGCCGCTTTGACATCTTTGTTGAATTTGAGTTCGACGACAATCGCGGGTTTGTGTACGCCCTTTTTGGGCAACAAGACGATATCGGCAAAGCCCTTGCCTGTGGGGAACTCGCGGATGACGTGG
>SFMP01000207.1 GCA_004554395.1 Myxococcales bacterium
AATACCGAGACGACAAACGACGCAGACGATGCACCGAAAAAAGACAAGGCATCTAAAAAACAAGCCGAAGGCGTCAAGACAAGTGCGATTTCGACCGAAGGTTTGTCATTCTGCGTCATCGACAACGATCAAGGTGGTATCACGCGCCCTGTCTCGAATCTTTCGGGCGGCGAGAGCTTTATCGTTAGCCTGGCGCTTGCCCTGGGGCTTTCCGACATGGCGAGTCATAGAGGTTCAAATAAGGTTTCAATCGATACGCTGTTCCTCGACGAAGGTTTCGGCACGCTCGACGAAAACATGCTTCGAGCCGTCACCTCATCGCTCACCCAACTCATCGGCAATAGCTCAAAAGTCCTCGGCGTCATTTCCCACGTCGAAGAGCTCAAACGCGCTATCCCAACGCAAATCGTCGTCACTAAACTCGGAGCATCGGGACATAGCATACTCGAGGGCCCCGGCGTGACCCATCGATAGGGCATTTATGTGGTTAAAATCGCGAAATAGAGGTTGCCAGACGGACGAAAATGCTTAGACTGCGCGGCGCGCGAGGTATGCCTAAAATGGGCATATCCCCGCGCAGGAACGCATTTAAGAGGTTAGTGATGGCCTGGCAATACAGTGATAAAACGAAAATATTATTTATGAATGCCGTCAACGGCAACGAGAATAGCCATTTCGGCGAAATCGCCGACGCCGATGGTGTCGGCGAGCACGGCTCAATCGCTTGCGGCGATGCGATGAAATTCTTCTTCAAAGTGCGACGTGCCGAAAACCCCGTCGACGACGTCATCATCGCCGCCAAATATTCGACATTCGGTTGCACGAGCGCTATCGCTTCGAGCGAAGCCCTTTGCGAAATCATCGAAAAAGGCGAATACACGCCTATCGAAGCACTCAAAATTCGCAACGAAGACATCGTCAAATTTCTAGAAGGACTCCCGTCGCAGAAAATCCATTGCTCCGTCATGGGCGCCGAAGCTCTCGAAGCCGCTGTCGCCGACTGGGCTCAAAAACGCGGTGTCGATCTCGAAGCCTTGGGCGTACATCTCGAAAGCAAAGAAGACGAAGGAAGCCGCCTCGTCTGCACCTGCTTCAACGTCACGGAATCCGAGCTCAAACGACGCATCGTCGAACTCAATCTGCACACGATCGACGACGTCATCGGCGCCATCAAAGCAGGCGGCGCTTGCGGCGCTTGCCAACACGCTCCCGGGGGCATTCAAGATTTACTCGACGCGCAATGGGGCGTTCAAGACGATACCACTCTCGACAATGTTCAAAAGATGAAATTGTCGCCCTATCAATTGTCTAAGCGCATCGAAGCCGTTCTCGAAGAAGATATCCGACCGATGTTGGCTGCCGATGGCGGCGACGTCGAAATCATCGATATCAAAGAAAACCTCATCTACGTCGATCTCACTGGCGCATGCGCCACTTGCCCTGGCGCCAGCGGCACGATTCAACACGTCATTGAAAAGAAATTGCGCGATAAAGTCGACGACGCTTTGCGCGTCATTCAAATCTAGTCATCCATATTCTAGATTTTCGTCGTTTTGAGGAGAACATTCGATGATTTACTTAGACAATAATGCGACGACGCGCGTCTACGAAGACGTCGTCAATGCGATGACACCATACTTTAGCGATATCTATTATAATCCGAGCTCGATGTACGAAGAAGCAAAACTCTCTGCAGCTGCTCTCGAAACATCGCGCGAAAAAGTTGCTCACTTCCTTGGTGCACCAAAAGCTAGCGAGATCTTATTTACTTCGTGCGCCACGGAATCGAATTCTACAGCAATACGAGGGGCGACTCTCGCCAATCCATCGCGTCGTCATATCATCACCACGACGGTCGAACACCCAGCCGTCCTCGCGCTGTGCGAAGAACTCGAACGCGAAGGCTACGAAATCGATCGCATAGGCGTCGACGATAAAGGCAAAATCGATATGAAGGCTTTTGTCAAGGCTCTCCGCCCTGGCAATACGCTCATCGTCTCAATCATGGCGGCTAATAACGAAACGGGCGTCATCTTCCCCATCGATCGACTTTCGGCCATTACAAAGGCAACCGATCCCCATATCCTATTCCATACCGACGCCACACAGGCGGCAGGAAAAATGCCCATCGACCTCACCGATCAATGGAAACACGTCGATTTCCTGTCGTTCTCGGGGCACAAACTCCATGCCCCAAAAGGCGTCGGCGTCTTGTTTATGCGCACTGGCGCGGCTTGTCGCCCATTCCTATATGGCGGACATCAAGAACGCGGCCGACGCGGCGGCACCGAAAACATCCCCTATATCGTCGGGCTCGCCAAGGCGTGCGAAATTGCCGAAGATAATTTGAAAGATACCGATAAAATCACGCAATTGCGCGACAGATTAGAAGCCGGATTGCTCAAAATCCCATACGTCGTCATCAATGGATTGGGCGCTAACCGACTCCCCAATACGACAAATGCCGCTTTCCATTACATCGAAGGCGAGGGCATTCTCTATCAGCTCGACCTCCACGGCATTTGTGCCTCGAGCGGTTCGGCGTGCACATCGGGTTCCCTCGACCCTTCACACGTCCTTCGAGCCATGCACGTTCCATTTACCGCCGTCCACGGTTCCATTCGATTCAGTCTCAGCTCCGAAACGACACAAGACGATATCGATAAAGTCGTTGCCGTCATGCCCGAAATCGTCGCCAACTTGCGCAAACTCTCCCCCTACTGGGATAACGAAAAGCAAGCACCGCGCGATATGGATCTCATCGTCGAGAAAAATTAATACAGGGGTATTTCATGTCGAAGCGACGTCGCCTTCAGAATTATATCTTTCAACGCTTTGAAGTCACCATCGATGCCATCAGTGCTCGCGGTTGGGGGCAAGGTACATATATCGATGGCGATCAAAAAGTCTCCGTCGAAGTTCGCGGCGCCGTCGTCGGCGATCGCGTCGTCGTCGAGGGGCGGCGCATCGAAGATTCTATCCTACAATGCGTTTGCATCGAAGTCGTTTCGACGACATACCCGCGCATCGCCTCGACTTGCCCGCATTCGGCCATCCGATGCAATAAAAATACGGGATGCGGCGGCTGTACGCTACGCCAATGGGCATACGATACGCAATGCCAAATGAAACGCGACATATTGCTCAAAATGCTCGCTAAAGAAGGCATTGATTCCCCTGTCGAGCCCATCATTCCATGCCAAAACCTCACCTACTATCGCAATAAAATGGAACTGTCTTTCGGCCCCAATGGCGCCGAAGAAATTGGCGTCGGTCTGCATCCATCGGGATTCCGTTACGAAGTCATCGATATGCAATATTGCGATATGCTCTCGCCTCTCTTGCCCGAATTAGCTCAAAAGACGACGATTTGGGCTCGACAACACGGCGTTCCATATTTCAAATTCCGCGAAAACTCGGGCTTCCTCCGACTCCTGACCCTTCGCGTCGGATCGCGAACATCCGAAACAATGGTCATACTCACGACGACGGGCGTCGATTCGATCGCGCTTGCCGACGGTTCGACGCAATCGGCTATATCCCTCGTCGAATCATTCGAAAACGAAGTCTTAAAACAATTATCGCAGCCCATCGGATCGTTCTATTGGTCGATCATCAATGCACAAAAAGGACGACAAACCGAAATCATCGACCATCTCCGTTTCGGTTCCCCCGTTCTACACGAAAAAATGGTCATGACGACCGAAGACCATGCCCTTCACTACGAAATCTTGCCCCACGCCTTCTTCCAACCCAATACGCTACAAGCCGAAGTCCTCTATCGCACGGTTCTATCACACGCCAAAGGTCACATGGCGCCCAAAACACCCGTTCTCGACCTCTACTGCGGCACGGGAACGATCGCACTCAGCTTCGCCATCCATGGGCATAAAGCCATCGCTATCGATATCGAAAAACAAGCCATCGAAAACGCACGCGAAAACGCACGAAACAATCGACTCGAATCGCAGATCGATTTCTACGCAGGCGATACAGCCGATATCCTCAAAAAATTGCTCGACGAACACGCCGACTTTAGCGATTATCTCCTCGTCATCGACCCTCCGCGACGCGGTCTTCTCCCCACCGCATACCGACAAATCATGCGCATGCGACAAAAGACGATCATCTATGTCTCATGCAATCCTGAATCCCTCGCCGAGGATTTGAAAAAATTCTCACAAGACGGATACAAAATCGAAAAAATCCAACCCGTCGACATGCTTCCCCATACCGCTCACCTCGAAACCGTCGTCACCCTAATACGAACATAATTTCTTATCCCCCACATACCTTGTAATCCTCTCATGCGCCCAAAATGCTTGGGCGTTTTTTGTGTGCACGTCAGTGTCAATTTGTGTTAAAGACTTCCGCTAAGTCGGCTCACATCTGCCCGAGTCACGAGTTCTCCTTTTTCACGAGGATTGTGTAAAGAGTTCACGCATTATGGAAAGCAAATTCATCCCAACGCTTCAAGCGGGTAATGGTTATACGTACCTAAAACTCAAGGGTATTCTAGACGAAGACAATTTACTGGCAAATTTGCTCTCGCAGATTCAGGGGCGTCTACTCCTCATCGACATGGCCGAAATCGATCGCATCAACTCGTGCGGTGTCCGCGATTGGGTCAACTGGCTCAATCAAATCCAAGCCCTCGGTATCGCTGTCATTTTGCTTCGTTGCTCGCCCGCCGTCGTGTCTCAAGCAAACATGGTCACGAATTTCGCTGCCGATGCCTTTATCCATAGCTTTTTTGCACCCTATGTCCATCCCGATACGGGCGACGAACAAAGCGTGCTCATCTTCACCGAAGACATCCGGCAAAATTTGCCCGTCCGAGCACCCAAAATCTACAACGAACAAGGCGAAGAACTCGAATTCGACGAATTCGAAGAATCCTATTTTGCCTTCATCAGCGATCCTCGCATCTTGAATTATCAAATCTCACCCGATGTTCAAGCCGTCATCCAATATTACTTGCCCGAGGCTACCTCGCGTCAGCCCGTCGTCGGAATGCGTGCACAACAAGCCGTTCAGCAAGTGCAGAGCACCGCTCAACCCATTCCGGCACAATCACAAGTATCGCCTCAAATGTTGCGGTCAAATCTCGGAAATCTACCAGGATCCTCTATCCAAAACAATCCCCAAGCCCCCCGTAGCCTCTTTGGCGCCCAACCGATGGCACAAAATCCCGTTTCCGGCATGGGGCAATCTGGCATCAATTCCATGGCGTATGCGCAGTCTCAAAACGCCCAAAACTCGGTCATGAATCATGCCATGCCCAAAAGCGGCGTCGCTCAAGGCTTCGGACAACCGCCTTTTGCTCAAACCAATATGGGGCGACCGGCACCCGCCCCCATTCAGAAACCTGCTTCCACCTACGCCGAAGCGGGCTTCGGCGAAGCCGCTACTGCAGCCTACGCCGCCCCAAAAAACATGCCTACTCCCGCTCAGGCGATGATGCGCCACGAACAACCTCCTTTGCCTTCAAACGAAGGCGCTCAGCAAATCGCTCCCCAACAAAAGCCGCAACCTACCGGCCCGATGAATCAACCTTTTGCGCAAAGCGCTGCCGACCCCATTCCAAGTGCACCTCCTCGCCCTGCTCCCGCTCCCGTTTCGCCGCTTGCACAACAATCGATCGCTCGCCTGTCCTTGGCTCAATCTCTCCCTCAAACCCAGCCTACGCCTTCGGCTCCCGATATGGCATCGATCTCAGGGCAAAATTTCCCGCCACAAGGTTATGCGCTACGTAACGACGAAGGTTTGGGCAAGAATAAACGCGTCATCCTCGTCATCGCATCATGCGTCGTCGTCCTCCTTATCATCACGCTCATCATCGTCTTGATATCGAAGGCATAGCCCAGTTTGGCTATCCTCCACGCAATCGATTCAATCGCAACTGCCCCTCGGGCCGTTGCGATCTGCCATGCCATAATACAATCGATTCAATCGCAACCACATCTTGAGCCGTTGCGATCTTCTATTCATTAAAACGATCGATTCGCCCTCGACGATTTGAGCACGCCCAAGCGATGCGAATCGTCAAATCGCTTCGCTCGAAACGCACATGCACGGCGCGTCAGCGATTGATCACCCATCGTTTCGCGACGATTCGCATATTCTTCGATCGTATCCAATGCCGCTCTAGCACGCTTTTTCCAAGCACAAGTCTCGTCGACTGGTGACTCGATCTCACTACGCCACGACGCAGGTACGACATGGCTCCCCTGCGACGCTCCACACAACGCCCCCGTCACTGCCGCATTCACATCGGTCGCACCACCCGACAATATACTGCTCCGAAGCGCCATCACAAACGGCGTATCATGCCAATAATGATAAAGCGCTGTCGCCAACGATAAATCAATATCGGTCGGATCCGATCGATCGCACTGCGGACGCTCAAAATACGACGATACAATGCAATCGTGCACTTTTTCATCGCGCGTCTGCGACATCAAATAATCCCAAGTCTCGATGCGCCTCTTGCCGCGCAATATCGACCACAAACAACGCGCAAACGCTTTCGTACTCTCTACGACGTGTTTATCGTCATGCGTCAACATCGTATCCTCCTCCACGACCTGCATCAACGTCTCATCATCCCAATCTAAACCTGCATAGATCAACGGCAATTGCCTCACCAATACGCCATTGCTACACAACGTCCCAAATCGATGCGATGCCGCACAATCACGAATCGCCCCAAGCGTCGCCAATGGCGACGAAAAACATACCGACGACACCAAATCGATATCTTCGGGCGATGACGACACCACCCGACAATAAGCTCGCGCCACGCTCTCAAGCGATACGCCATTTCTCCCTATCGACTGCATCGCCCCCAAACAAAGCGACATGTCGCCACTCGGCGGCGATAACGTCCAACCTATCTGCGGCGATATCGATATCAAATCCTCCGATTTCATATAGACATACGGCGATCCCAAGCAACTCCCACAAAGTGCACCCAAAAAACTACCAATGATGCGATGACTCAACATGCCATTTCTCCTTCGAGTCTTCCGACTCAAGCGGTTAAAGACGCATCGTCCGCGAACACTCGCGAATCACTCCAATGCGTTCACTCTAACAATGGCGTCTTTTTAAAAATGTGACGGTTTTTTTTCGTTTTTTTTTCACTTCGTCGATTTTCTTAACCAATTTCAAAGACTTACATTTTCCCAACATTTTCCCAACATTCCCCCCACCTTCACTCAATTCCCCCATATTCTCAATCCGACCTTCCATCAATCCACTCTCTTTCTCAACTTTCCCACTATCTCTCCGATCTCATTCCCATCCCATTTCATCCCAATCCCAACACATCCCCACCCTATTAGTCTTTTAACAATGCGTTATTCCCCTCAAATAGTGCTATAACCCCCATGTCTCCAACGCCTCCACTCACTCGACGGGAACGCATCTTGAACAAATACACCTCTCTCCTCATTTTCCTAGCCACGACCATCGCTCCAAACGCCGCCCGCGCCGACGAATACGCCATCCAAGCCAATACCGACGCCAACACGCTCTCCATCACTGCAAAACTCAGCGACGTCTCAAACGGCGAAAAACTCTGTCTCCCTGCCTTTGGTCAACGATACGGCGAGCAATTCGTCATCGGCGAGTTTTCTCCTACGCATAATCCGCCACCTATCGACGATGCTGGGTGCTTTGTCGCCAACCACGACGCTTCATATACCATCCGATACCAGCTCACAATGGCGCAACTCCCCGACGACCGCTATTGGTTTGCATCAAAACTCTCACCCCATGCCTCCAACAATTTCATGGCATTCCCCGGCGAGTCGCTTTTCATCGAACGAAACCTCACAACGCAACAAAACGATACCATCGTCCGAGTCTACGGCGCACCAGCCCAATCGACTTTGCAAATTCTAAAACAATCCGCTCCACCCCAAGTCGCCGCGTTTACCGCACCAAGCGCATACGAACTCACCCGCAGCTACTGGACTTTCGGCTCCCCTCAAACGCTCCAAACGAAAACCAAATCGACAACGCTCACAATCGTCTACGACACAGCCACCGCTCAACACGCACGCACTATCCAACGCGAAGCCACGCGTATTTGGGACTATTACGCACAAGCCATCCCCTCCAAAGCACCGCGCCACATCACGATTTTCGCCTTTCACGCCCGATTCGACGCACTCTACCACCACGGATTCGCCCGCCCAAACGGCATCGTCATACAACTCGGCCGCACTAGCGCCACGCAACCCGCACAACGCCGCATTCTCATCGCACACGAACTCTTCCACCTCTTTAACGGCGAAAGCGTCCAATTCAGCACCTCCGACTACGGCACAACGGCATGGTTCCGCGAAGGCATGACGCAATACATCGCACTACAAACGCTACGATCGCTCTCGCTCCTCGACGACTCACAAATCAACGCCTGGCTCTCCGACGCCTACCAGCGAAACGCACACACCACAAACGGCGATGACTTCGCCTACTACTATGGATACATTATCAGCCTCGCCATCGAACAACAGTGGCAAATCTACCAAACCCCGCACACGATCCTTGGCTTCTGGCAATGGCTCGCACGCCAGCCCTACTGGTCGCTCACCTACAATAACAATGGCCTCCGCTCCATCCTCAGCGCCTACAGCTCATTCGATTTCGACGACTTCTTCGCCCGCTACATCGACGACACGCGCCAACTCCCCGCCACCGCCATCCTCCAACGCGCAAACCTCTGCACCTACAAATCGAAGCAACTCCGCTACAGCACAGGCCTCACCTACGCCATCGACGCACACAACGCCGCTCTCATCGTCCACAAAACGCTACCACAAAGCCCCGCCGCCCAAGCCGAACTCACGCCAGGCACGCGCATCGCCCCCACCGACGACACCGACTGGACATCCCCCACCGACAAAACCATCCGCACATTCCGCCCCGCACCATCGACCATCCGCCTCCCCACACTCCCCTACGCCATCGACGCCGAAACCATCGCACCTTGCCCCCCCACCCCACACAAATAGCCACATGCGCACCAATAGCCCCGCCCCCCACGCTTTTCTCCTCGGAAAGCCGCCCTATCTCGCCCCTCCGGGGCTCAATACGGGCGGCTGTCGCCCTATTGCCTGCGGCAATACGGGCTCTGGCTACGGCTATTTCGCTATCGCTCAATACGCCTACGCAAAACCCAAAAACCTCCATACCGAGGCGGCCAACACTCGAGCCCCATATACCAGCGCTTCATCATCGGCATGGAACTTCGTATGATGCCACGAATATACATCATCGCCGCGTTTGCGATTCCCTAGCCAATAAAAGAATCCAGGCGCACATTTCATATATGCCGAAAAGTCTTCTGTCGCTAAGCAACCTCGCGTCGACTCGATATTATCGACACCTACTGCATCGACAGCTGCACTTCGTGCAATTTCATATAACGATGCACTATTATCGACGGCATCGATCCGATCGACGATTTCAAACGAACAACGACATTCAAACGTCTCCGCCGTCGATGAAACAACCGTGCGAAGCCTTTCCAATGCCCGCTCCCCTGTCGCTCTGTCTAAATACCGCATCGATCCCGTCATCTCGACCTCATCGACGATCAAATTGTCGGGCGTCCCGCCATGTATCGAACAAATCGACAAAACGATGCTTTCCATCGGATCGACATTCCTGCTCGGTATCGTCAATACATTCTGTACAATACCTGCCGCACACACGATCGGATCGACGCATTTATGCGGCATCGATCCATGCCCACCAACGCCATAAATGGAGATCTTGAAATTGATCTTTGCCGCCATCAACCCGCCTTGCTTCACAATAATACGCCCCGTCTCGCTCTCGGGACGATTGTGCAATCCAAATACAGCATCAAATGGCACTTTTTCATACAATCCACGATCGATGAGACATTGGGCGCCATTTGTCGTCTCTTCGGCCGGCTGAAATATCAATAATACATCGCCATGCAAATCCGATCGATGCACCGAAAGCATGCGCGCCGCCCCACATAACGACGCCATGTGCATATCGTGACCACATAAATGCGCAACATGCGGCACACAACTCATGCAATCACTACAATATGTTTCTTCGCCATGCAGTGCATCGATATCGGCGCGAAGTGCTACAGTCTTGCCCGCATGCCCTCCTTTCAATAACGCTACACACCCCGTCTCAAGCCCAAAATCGACCCATTCTATTCCATCCAATTGCGATATATACCGATGCAAATACGACGTCGTTTCATACTCTTGCCACGATACCTCCGGATTTTTATGCAAATCATGCCGTATTCCGACCATCTCCATTCGCAATTCTTCCGATACATCGATATATCGCAATATATACTCTTCTTCTATTTCTGTATTATTCCCGTCTTTCATACGCTCTACTTCTTTTTCTTGTCCGAGTTCGACTGCGAATTCGATCGCTCCCTTGCTCGCTCATTCGCTCGATTCTTCGACGCTGCTATCCGCGATTCTGGCCGCTTCCTCACATTCTCCGCGATCGGCTAGCTTGTGACACGTCTTAAACATGGCTTCTATCTTCGGATCTCGATGGTTTCCCATCGCTCTATCTCTCTTATGCTAAAGATCGACAAAAACTACACCATACACATGCGGGAGCAACTCACTATCAAAATAAACCGTCAATCCACCCTTGTCATTGCGAACGACATGGCGAAAACTCGAAATCTCAGGCTTCACGTACGAATGCATGTCGAGCCTCGCAAACTCGGGGTTATCCGCCTTTATCTTGTCTTCCGCCTTCGTCAATAATACGTCGAAATCGGCACCATTGAGCAATTCCTCGGGCGGCAATACTCTACCCGTCTCGTCGACGACGAGCGTTTCGACGACTTCGTTCGGATGCGCCGCACCCTCGACATTCGAATAGATCGTAAACAATATATCGACCCCATCGGTCTCGTTGACGATGTCGTATTTGACCTCAACGCTAACTTTTTGACCCGCAAAATCTGGATCGTCGATCAATGCCTTCCCTTGCGAATAAATCTCGTCGACTTTCGCCTTAACAACAGCATCAACCCCTGCATTTCCAAACTGCGGATACGTCGCTGCAAATCGCCCTTCGTCCGTTTCGTCGACGATCATCAACGTCTGCACGTCTCCGACGCGAAACGTTGCCACCTCTGCCGTATCCGTAGCAGGCGCGGCCTGCGCCGCAGGCGTCTCTAATGGGGTCTCTATCGGAGACGTATAGACGCCGCGACCGCAGCCAACACTCAGCAAAAGCCCAAAAATACAGACAACAAGACATACGCGATTCATACATCGACTCCATCCAATCTTTTCACACAAGGGAATATTGCGTTCCCGACCCCGTAAAGTATGGGCGAAAAGACCGATGCGGTCAAGCGTATATCGAAAAGCAAGGCGCGTTTTTACTTCATCGATTCGAACTTGAGCGCCGTCACTGTATTGTCGCCTTCGTTCGCAACCCAAACATACGCCACATCGCCGATGACCTCCGAAGATATCCCCTCCGGATACACCCCCGACTTCTCACTCTCGCCCTTGCACGTTCCATCGCCTACCAGATCACCCTTACCCGCGCGATCAATCCGTTCAAAGACGGGTTTTGCAGGGTTCGATACGTCATAAATGATCACCGCTCCCGCATAGCGCAACGTCGCCGCGACATACGTATGCCCACCCAAAACAAACGCCGTCACAGAATCTGGGCTATAATTCACCCCTGGGAATCCAGAGTCTTCGAGGCACGGATACTCCGTCGGTACTTCGCGCTTCGTTATCCACGGATTCGCAACCGCATTCCCCTTGTCATCGATGATGATAATTGTATCATTCGCCTCGCCAGCCATCGCAAAATAGTGCTTTCCTTCGATATCAAACGCCGTTACCCCATCGGGCCACGCTTTGCTACCAGCCGGATTCTTCGGCAATTCCACGATCTTGACGTCGTTTTCCGTCAAATCACCTTCGCTATCTAAAACGGCTTTCAGGCTAAACAAGGCGACTTCGTGCGAATCTTGCAACGTCACCGCGACCGTATCATTGTCGCTCGCAATGGCAATGTACTCGGGCTCGCGCGATTCTTTCGAGCTATTCACCGTAAACGTAATCTTCTTCACACGAACGGGCTTTTCGAGCTTCGCGCCCTCGGCATCGGTCAACGACAAAATCGAAACACTCGGCGTAATGCCATCGCCAACTGGGCATTTCCCCCATGTCGCCGTCGAATCGTGTTCATCGGCCGATATCGCGTACCTCTTATCGGGCGTCACGGCAATCGCATCGGGCATCGGGCCAACTTCGACCGCATGAGCATTCGTCTTCTGCGTACTCGAATCGTATGCAATCGACATGATTTCGCCTTCACAATTCGTCACTTTGTCGCCCGTCTTCGTCACAATAGTATGCGTCACGAGCGTCATGTTTTCATCGACGACTGCCGAATTCGTAAATTCGTTTTCTACATTCTCTTCACTATATACAAAATCTTCGCGATAATTATTAAACTTATCACCTGCGATTTCCAAATAGTGCAACGTCTTCGTCTTCGAAGATACGGCCACAGCCGACGGATTGCTACGCCCAGGCACGACTCTCACCGATTCAATATTACCACTATATTGTTGCGTAATACTACCTGCGAGCTTGAGCGTCGGTTGTACCTTTCCTCCCGACGAATTATCGCCCGAAGACGAATCATCGCAAGCTACACACGATAACGCAAACGAACAGAGAATGACAGAAAGTGCTAATCTATTCATGGAAAACGAATCTCCATACAAATGAGAAATAAAATGAAAAAAAATATATTGAATGTTAATAACGAGCTTCGATTTGTATCAATAACTCGTTATCGTCGATATCGGTTTGTTTATAATTGAGCGCCGAAACGCCATTATCTTCTAAGAAGAAATTGTATTCCACGCGCAACGTCAAGATATCTTTCACAATGCGAACTCGCGCCGCCAATGTAATGATCTGATGATCCCACGATATGGCATTGTTGATGTCGGGGCTACGCAACGTCTTACCCGTCTGCTGCACTTTCGTCGAATCGATCGTCCAAGCCCCCTCATACCGTGCCAATAACTCAAACGCGTTCAAAAAGTCCGATTTCCGCGTAAACGTATACGACGCTTGCGCATACGTCCCCACGCGACGTATCAAATGCTCTTGCGACGCTATCGCCTCTGCCATGAAGTGTGCGCCATAGCCATTATACGCAATGCGAGCCCCTGCCCACCATACAAAGGCTCGCAAATCTTCCGAATTGTATTCGTCGAGCGCCCTATAATATGGATACGCACTGATCAGCGTATCCAATCCCTTTGCCGTCACGATGTCGCCTATCTGGCCAAATCCCTCGATCGAAAACCCATGCGAAAAGACCTTGACCAAAAATGTACCCGCCGCCGAGTTCCCCGAATACGGCTTCGAACTCCCATACGACAACGTCGAATATGCTCCTGCATACGTCGGCGATCCGTGTATCGGCTCCGTCCGCAACGGCCGCATAAACGATGCCGAGGCATACGCCGAAAAATACGTTTCACTCGAGACGCTAAATTTCGCACCATAAGCGACGTGATACTCGGGGTTCTTCCAATACGCCGTCGCGATGAGCGGATACCGAATCGTGCGCCTATCGGTCGCCACAACAGAACTCAAGTATCCAACCTCTACACCATGCTCATACCAATCGGTCAATTCCTGCTCATACTCAAAATATATCGCCGAAAGCGATGTGCCATCCGTATAAAACGATATATTCGTATTAAACCAAATCAACTCGCTCCAGTTGAGGCGAAACGAAAGGTCGAACGAATCGAGCTCGACAAATGGCGATCGCGTCCCTATCGTCGCCGTATCGGTTTGGCTGTCGTATTCGGGCCCACCCGATCCTTGTAAATCGTGCAAACCCAATCGCGCTCTGCCCTTTATCTCGAGCGTGAGATCTTCGTAATTGAGCGAAAACCTCGACGGCGCGTGCTCCATATCGAATTCATCGAACGCCAAGGCGCGACTCGACATCCCGATAAATGTACTCAGACACGCTAACACTAAAATATATAAACGACGCATCGCTCTACGTACTCTACACACAAACCGATCATACGAGAACTCGCATCGTAGCGCTTAAACGAAACATCGCTGATTCCCTTCGCCGGCATTATCCGTACAGGTTCAACGGGTCAATCTCAGACGCCACAAACAACCGCGTTTGCGACATCACCCCGTCAGCCGCCGCGCCTTATAATTGGTATCTATACCAAGCGCAATACTATTTTTCACCGTTTCCGCCCGTCAGCCGCCCCCCGCAACCATTGGGCAGATAGTCGAACTCATGGGCAGATGGTCGGACTCAATCATGTACACTTTCAAAGCTAGAAGAATGGGAAAGTCCAACACTCGCGACGAGGGGGGAACAACGAAATATGCCCCCCCTAGCAAACGCCTATTGCGCCTGAATCGCCGTAATAATCACCGTATTGACGATATCGGCAACCGTCGCACCACGGCTCAAGTCGTTGACAGGCTTCTTCAAACCTTGGAGGATCGGACCAATCGCAATCGCCCCCGAGGCGCGTTGAACGGCCTTATAACCGATATTCCCAGCATTGAGCGTCGGGAACACGAAGACATTGGCATGACCGGCGACGGGGCTGTTGGGCAACTTCGTCTTCGCCACGGCTGGCACCACTGCCGCGTCGTACTGAATCGGACCTTCGACGGCCAATTCCGGATCCGCCGCACGAACCTTTTCCGTCGCTTCGCGAACTGCATCGACATCGGGACCCGACCCCGACGTCCCCGTCGAATACGAAAGCATCGCTACCTTCGGATCGAGACCAAAGGCTCGAGCCGTCTCGGCCGATGCCACCGCCACATCGCAAAGCTGATCCGTCGTCGGATTCGGAATCACGGCACAATCGCCATACAAATACACGCGATCCGCCATGCTCATCAAAAATACACCCGATACCGTCTTGATCCCCGGTTTCGTCTTGACGAATTGGAGCGCCGGGCGAATCGTATCTGCCGTCGTCGTCGTCGCCCCAGAGACCATGCCATCGGCTCGCCCCTTATAGACCATCATCGTTCCAAAAAACGTCTTGTCTTCCATGAGTTGCGCCGCCTTCTCCGGCGTCATCCCCTTGGCTTTGCGAAGCTCATAGAGCGTATTCGCATAATCCCCGAAATTCGGATCCGTTTTCGGATCGACGATCTCGATATCGTCCGACAACGTCACACCGCATTCGCGCGCCGACGCCAAGACTTCGTCTTTCTTCCCGATGAGCACCAAGCGAACGAGATCTTGCTCGTGCAACTCCGCCGCCGCCTTGATCACGCGATCGAGCGTCCCCTCGGGCAATACGATCGTCTTCTTGTTTTGACGAGCTTTGGCATGCAAAAAGCGCATGAATTTCACCGGCGGAACGACATTCGACGAAGCCACGATGTCGTCGAACTTCAAATTGCGCTTCGGCGGCTGCAATACTGCAATCTTCTCTTCTGCCATCCGAGCGACCACAGCATCGTTACAACCCGATGCCACCGCATGGACGGCCAATCCCTGCTGCGCAAACACACCTATCGCCGTATGGATATCTTCGACGATCTCGTCGTCGCTCTTGTTATCGGCGCAAATCGCAGGCAAAACTGCTGCATCGATGTTTTTGGCGAGTTCGACGTTGAGATCATAGGCACAACGAAGCGCACCCGACGCCTTGATCGGACGAATCACGACGACATCCACTCCCTTGCCCGCTTCTTCGACTCGGTCGATGAGCAACGATATGAGCTGATCGCGCTTGCCCTGCGCTATCCATTGCGCCGCCTGTCGCTCGCAAACCGAATTGCCACAAGCCTCTTCCTTACACGATGCGACGGGCGCCAATATCGCCGCCTTCTTGCCCTGTGACTCCAAGCCGCGCGCTATCGACTCGGCAATGCGCGGTGCGCACGTATCACAACTCATAATCAAAACCGATTTCATCTCGATTGAACTCCTCTTTTAGTCAATTCGACCAGTTATCGCGCATCGACCAGCTCGGGCAACGCTTGCACACCCAAAACTCAAGCCAAATGCACCAACACGCGCGCCAACACGTGCGCACGAAAAAACAATACAAAGGCGCAATTCCATCATTCGCTCCAATGACTCAAACCAAAAGACTCAAACCAAAAGACTCAAATCAAAAGACTCAAATCAAACGATTCAAACCAAAAGACACAAACGACCGCTTCGAACGCATATCGCGCCCAAAACTCGCGCCAAACGCGCCTTCATATACGCCTCTACAACGACAGATTAAAGACAATTCACGCCAAATCCGCCCCTGCCCCCTGCAAATATATGCCTATCGACGCGCCTCATACCCGTCGACTTGCGTATCGCCACGCGCCACGACCAAGTCGAAACCCGCCTTCTCGACGCGACGGCGCAAACACCCCACGCACTGAGCCGCCTCCTCGCCCATGCAAATCTTCCCATCGTAAAGCGTATACTTCTTCCGATACTCGACGGGCGAAAGATTCGGCATCACGACGTTTGCCCCCGCCTTGAGCCCGAGTTCTCGCCCATTCGGGTCGATCGTCCCTAGCGCCGTCGTCGACGGTATCAACGCCTTGGGGAACATCAACCGCAATATCGCCACCAAATTGAGCGTCCGCTTCAAACTCCCCGCAGGCTCATCGCAAAACGGCGTTTCACGATGCGGAATAAACGGACCTATCCCTATCATCGCAGGCCCCAACGCCTGCAAAAACCGCAAATCTTCGACGAGATAGTCGACCGTCTGCCCCGGCGAACCCACCATAAACCCCGAACCCACCTGAAACCCTATCGATTTCAAGTCGAAAAGACACGCCTTCCGATGCGCCAAACTCAACGACGACGGATGCAAACGCGCATAATGCTCCGCATTCGCCGTCTCATGCCGCAACAAATACCTATCCGCACCCGCCGCAAAAAGCGCCTCATACGACGCATGACTACGCTCACCAATCGATAGCGTTATCGCACAATCCCCATGCATCGCCTTGATATCGCGTATCAACGCACACAACTCGTCGTCCTTAAACGACAAATCCTCCCCGCCCTGCAACACAAACGTCCGAAACCCGAGCTCATACCCCACGCGACAACACGTCAAAATCTCGTCGTGCGTCAGTCGATACCGCTCAACACACCGATTGCTCGCTCGAATTCCGCAATAATAACAATCATTTCTGCAATAATTCGTAAATTCTATCAGTCCGCGCTTATACACGTCGCGGCCATACCACTGCTGCCGACGCCTCTGCGCATGCGCAAAAAGCGCCTCCGCCACGTCGCCATCGGCATCTATCAACCATTTCAGCCTCTCGTCGTCCAAGTCTCCCGTCTCATACAAGGTCACTACGGCATCGCATAAAGCTTCAGAATGGGGCTTTGTCATCTTTTGCCTCGGGGCTATCTCAATCGCGTATGAACCCACTCGGGCACTCAATCGCGTATGAGTTCGTCTATCCACCAGTAGCCGACAGACCGCACAACGCATACGTCTGCGCCACCGCCCGCCATCTTAATCACCCTCCCCCGCAGAACACTACAAAAATGCGCCTTTTTTCTCTTTTTGCGCCGGCTATGTGCTCGCCACTTCGTGCCTTGCGCGCATACGCCCGTCGCTGCCGCCCTATTTCGCTAGCGCTCAATACGGGCTCTGAACGCCCTATTTCGCTGGCGCTCAATACGGGCTCTGAACGCCCTATTTCGCTGGCGCTCAATACGGGCTCTGGACGCCCTATTTCGCTGGCGCTCAATACGGGCTCTGAACGCCCTATTTCGCTGGCGCTCAATACGGGCTCTGAACGCCCTATTTCGCTGGCGCTCAATACGGGCTCTGGGCTGGCTATGTGCTCGTTTCACTCCGCGCATACGCCCGCCCCGTTGCGCTATTGCCATAGGGCAATACGCGCAACACATTGATATGAAATAAAAAGCCATATCCACACCAATTTACCAAAACTCAATCAAAAGTCTGATATCAATTGTAGACAAAAGACGACAAAACAGTTAAAATGCGAAAAATTGGCGACGTTCAGAGCTAAACCGCAAAATTTAGTCACTTAAACGACGGAGGAAACGATGGAACGGAAAGTTTTATGGCTATTGGCATCTCTCTCTGCATTCGCGATGGCATCGTGCGACGACACTGCGATCTCGGTTCCTGGCGAAAACAACGGAACTGTCGAAGACAACGACAACAAATGCACCGACAAATGTAGCGCTAACGCTTGGAAATGCACCACAAAAGGCTACCAAGTCTGCACCAAAAAAGACGGTTGCTTCGATTGGGGCGAACCCGAACAATGCCCCGACGACACCAAATGCGACGCTCAAAAGCGCGAATGCGTCAAACAGTCTGGCTCTACCGAAGGCCCAACTCCTCCCCCCGCCGTCTGCAACGACGTATGCAAAAGTGGCGATAAAAAATGCGACGGCGATGCCATCACCATCTGCGAACAAGACGACGACAATTGCTGGGGTTGGAGCAAGCCCAAATCATGTGGCATAAATCAAATATGCGATAAGCAAAACAATGAATGCGTCGAAGGATGCAACGACGCATGCCCCGGCGAAGGGAAAAAGAAATGCAACGGCGCTCGCATTCAAACGTGCCAAGCCGACGAAACGACGGGTTGCCTAGTTTGGAGCAGTCCCGAATCTTGCGATTCTAATCAACACTGCGACTCGGCAACGAACACTTGCGTCGACGGTTGCGTCGACGAATGCCAAAAAGAAGGCGACACCGAATGCGTCGACGATGGCTACCGCGTATGCGGTCAATTCGACGACGATTCGTGCCTAGAATACGGCGAAATCACCGGTTGCGGCACAAACGCCACGTGCAACCCGGCGACGAACAAATGCGAACAAGGCTGTGACGACGACTGCGCAGATGGCGCAATCGCATGCAACGACTCAAACACCGAAGTCGTCATCTGCAAACGAAACACGACGACCAATTGCCTCGAATACGTCACGCAAACGACATGCAACGACGGTGAGATTTGCAATGACGACGCCGAAGCTCAATGCGTCGATAACCCCACCGAAATCACCAAAAATTGCGAACCCGGCGAAATCCGATGTAGCAACGACACCAAATCAACCGAAAAATGCATCGCCGACGCAAACGGAAACCACTGGGATTCGACGCCGTGCCCTGAAAACGAGTTTTGCACAAACAATACGTGTTCAAAGACGTGCACCGATGCTTGCCAAGAAGGCGCAAAACAGTGTTCTGCCAAAGGCATTCCGCAAATTTGCAAAAAAGCACAATCTGGCTGCACCGTTTGGCAAAACGAAGCCGCTTGCGGCACGGCAAAAGGCTGCGTCAACGGCACTTGTCAATACTACTGTGGCAACGATTGCGAACCATGGTCTATCGTCGTCTTGCCCGACACACAAAATTACACACGCTACAGCTCGGTAACAGAAACGACCTACCACAAACAAATGCAGTGGATCGTCAAAAACAAAAATACGAAGACGATCCCCAACCTCAAAATGGTCCTCCACATGGGCGACATTACAAACGACAACACCGATGTCCAATGGAAGATCGCCAAACAAGCCCACGATATATTGAAAAAAGCCAATATCCCATTCGCCGTCGTCAACGGAAACCACGACTATCGCGTCAAGGGCGGCCTCGGATCGCGTAGTACCTCAAAATTCGAAACTTATTTCCCCGAATCCTATCTCAAAACGATCAAAGGCTACGGCGGCATCTATGCCAAACACAATACCTATTACAATTTCAAAGCTGGCAACCAAGAATACATCGTTCTCAATCTCGAATACTATCCGCGCCAACAAACGCTCTGTTGGGCCAACAGCCTGCTCCAAAAGCCCGAAAACGCCAATAAAAAGATAATCATGGCGACACACGCCAACATTGGCCGTAAAGATGATAAAACTAAAATCCCGAACTATACAGGGCACAGCAAACTCGAATTCGTCCCCAATGGTGCCAAAGGGCAAGAAGTTTGGCATTACTTCACACGACGCCACTCCAACATGCTCATGGCGCTAAGCGGTCACGTCGGTGGTTCCGAACGCCGCGAAGATAAAGGCCTCAACGGAAATATCGTCGAACAAATCCTCACCGACTACCAATTCGATGCCCCATGCGCTCAAGATAAACTCAGCCAATGCACGGCCAAGAATTATTGCGCACACAATACAGGTGCCGGCAACGGATGGCTACGCATACTCACGTTCGATCCCAAGACGAACAAAGTCAAAGTCACCACCAAAAGCGTCATCAGTGGAAGCAAGAGCACGTTCTCTAAAGAAGGCAAAGACCAACTCTTCTGCACCGGTTATTACAATGCAAAACCGAGCCATGCCGACCATCAATACGAATTTACGCTTGATTTCACTACTCCGAGCAAAAACACCTACAAAGACGCCGGCGATTGGCGATTCGCACGCCGTACCATCAACCACAATGGCACGGGCGATCAGATCAATTCAAATGTCGCCGCTATGCCAAACGGGCGATTCGTCGTCGTTTGGGAAGACGATTCGAGCAAAGACGACGATAAAGGCGATAAGAAAAACCACGACATCTACGCACGCATCATGAACCCCGGCGGCTGCAATCTCTCGGGCAATAACGAAATCATCGTCAACGCCGGTAAAACACAAGGGAATCAATCCGATCCCGATGTCGCCGCCGATAAAGACGGCAACTTCGTCGTCGTATGGACCGACGACAACGCCAACAAGGGCACGACGCAAATCTTTATGCGTGGATTCGACGCCAGCGGAAAACCGCGATTCGACATCAAAACCGTCAACCAAAAATCCGACAACAGTAAATACCAAGCTCGCGTCGCCATGGCCCCCGACGGAAAATTCGTCGTCTCGTGGACCGATAAACGCTCGGGCAATAACACGCCACAAATCTGGGTTCGCGGATTTAATGCCGACGGTTCACAAGCATTTGCCGAACGCGCCGTCGCCGATAAAGCCGCTGGCACGCGCATCAAATCCGACGTCTTCATCGACAATCAACACCGATTTATCGTCGCTTGGGAAGACGACTCCGACGCCAATGGCTCTACGCAGTCGAAATTCCGACTCTTCAATGCCGACGGTACACCGCGCTCGAATGCTATCACTGCCAATACCGTCTCTACGGGCGACCAAAACGGACCATCGATCAGCGGTAAACCCGATGGCTCGAAATTCATCATCTCGTGGACAAATATCGAATCGAAAAACGCCACGTCCTACACGATCATGGCGCGAACATTCGACGCAGACGGCAAACAAGTCAATGCCGATTTCAAAGTTTCAAAGGCAAATGCCAAAAATCAAAATTCACAAGTTTGTATGAATGCCAATGGCAACGCCATGATCGCTTGGTATGAACCAGGCCTAAAGAACGTCATGTATCGAAAATTCGTCGACGGTAAACTCTCAAACGAGCCAACGCGAGTCAATCAACCCGATAACGCCCAAAAAGGCCGATCGTATCAACCTGCTATCGCTTGCGTCCCCAATTCAAAGTATACAATCATCACATACTCCGACGACGCCGACAACAATGGCTACAACGAAATCTATGCCACGGGTCTCACCCTATAAAAGTATACATAACCCCAACGCTAGCGGCTATGGGCCGCTAGCGCACATCACCCCGTACATCGTAGCTAGCGGCTAGATGTACGGGAATGCTCAAGGATCTAGTAATCGCGCTCCTCGGCGTCCACATCCTCGGCATGGATGAACTGATCGATATCGAGTTTCTTGATATTGACATCGAGCGTGCGGTTATCGATCACCTTGCGAACTTCTGCCTTGAGATCTTCGGGCGTCATCACGCCGCGTTCGCCATCTTTATACGTGCGAACGTTGACTTGGCGATTGTCGACTTCTTTTTGACCGACGACGATCATGTAAGGCGTCTTTTGCATCTCAGCTTGGCGAATCTTGTACCCGATCTTTTCGCTACGATCGTCGAGATAGGTGCGAATACCCGCCGCCTCGAATTCATCGGCGAGCGATTTACAATAGGGCACAAACGCATCGGTGATGGGCAAAAAGGCAACCTGAACCGGCGCCAACCACGTGGGAAACACGCCCGCCAAGTGCTCGATGAGTATCCCGATGAAGCGTTCATAAGAACCAAAAATGGCGCGATGAATGACGACAGGGCGAGCCACTGAGTTGTCGGCCGTGACGTATTCGAGCTGGAATCGTTCGGGCAATTGGAAGTCGAGCTGGATCGTCGCACATTGAATCTGACGCCCCAGCGAGTCGGTCAAAGCAATGTCGATCTTCGGGCCGTAGAATGCGCCATCTTTCGGCTTGAGATTGTAATCGATGTGATTGTCGTTGAGCGCATTCGCGAGCGCTTCCTCGGCCTTGTCCCAAAGCGCCGGATCCCCCATGAAATCATCCGGACGCGTCGAAAGATAGAACTTATACGAAAGATCGAAGAGCTCATAATGGTTCGCGATGAGGCGGATCAATTTGCTAATCTCGTCTTCGATTTGTTCGGGCGCGACGAACAAGTGTGCATCGTCTTGCATGAACTGTCGAACGCGCGTCAACCCCGACAACGCCCCAGAAAGCTCATTGCGGTGCAAAACTTGGCGCTCGGCAACGCGCATCGGCAATTCGCGATAGCTATGTTTGTGCTGTTTGAAGAACAACATCGTATCGGGGCAGTTCATCGGCTTGAGGCACATCGTGCGATCGTCGACATCGAGCTTAAACATCGCATCTTGATAGTGATCCCAGTGCCCGCTCGTGCGATACAAATCGGCATCGTACATAATCGGGTTAAATATCTCGATATAGCCCTGTGCGCGCTGAACTTCGGTCCAATAGTTGTGCAATTCGCGATAGACCGTATAGCCCTTGGGTTGCCAAAAAATCGCGCCCGGCGCATACGGATGCATGAAGAACAAATCGAGCTCTTTCCCCAATTTGCGGTGATCGCGCTTCTTCGCCTCTTCTTGAATTGCCAAGAAGGCTTCGAGCTCGTTTTTCGTCGGCCACACCGTTCCATAGATGCGCTGAAGCATCGGGCGCGTCGCATCGCCGCGCCAATAGGCGCCTGCAACGCTCGTCAATTTGAAGTGCTTGCATTCGCCCGTGCGACGCACGTGCGGGCCGGCACACAAATCCGTAAAATCGCCCTGTTTGTAAATCGAAACATCTTCGTCGGCTATCTTATCGATGAGTTCGAGTTTATAGGGCTGATCGGCAAAAAAGACGCGCGCTTCGTCTTTCGTCATCGCGCTATGTTCAAAAGGCACGTTCGACTTGACGATTTCTTTCATCTTCGCCGAAATCGCCTCCAAATCGGCATCGGTCAACGGACGCGGAAGATCGAAATCGTAATAAAATCCATCGGCTATCGACGGACCTATCGCAAATTTGACCTCGGGGAATAACATCCGAACGGCTTGAGCCATGATATGGCTCGTCGAATGACGCATTCGCGCCAATTTCTCGCGTCTTTGCGACTCGGGCGACTCTTGAGCGGCTTGCGCGCAGTGTTCACACATACTAACTTTCCTTAACGACGTGTTTTATCGAAAATGACAAAAAAAAAGCCGAACGCATACTTGGTCCGGCAAAAAACGCTTACGACTTGAACTTATTTCTTCGCGCTCTTCGCTGCTTCAACAGCGCGCGCTGTGCGCTCTTTCTTCTTATTCTGAGCGTTAATACGACTCATCTTCAAGCTCTTACGACGATCACCTCTTCCCATAATCCCGACTCCTTATGCTAAAGGGGAAAACGCCTGCCCTACCGAAGATATAGGGCTCAAGGCGTGTCGCAATTTAGGCTTTATTGCTTGCGCTGTCAAGTCTATCATCGCACGCGAAGACGAACGATCCGACGATACACATCGGGATGCGCCTTCTGCGCCGACGAAAGCAAGCTGTCGATATCGGGCGCCTGGGCTTCGACGAGTCCTCGCAATGTATGAAACACGACCACCGATGAAGCATCTTGCGCCATGAGTGCAAGCGACGAAAGCGCATTTTCGCGCATCAACGGATCGGCTGGCGATTTGGCGATTGCCGACAGCGCACGAATGGCAGCTATTTTTACTGCCAACGAGGCGTCGAACATTTCATTGCTAATATATGTCGATATCGTTTGCCCGTTTTTCTCGCTCACTTTCGTCGCCATCACCTGCATGCCGACGATCCGCAATTCCTCCGACTGCTTCGATCGCGATATGATTTCCTTAGCCATCGAAACCGATACACCTTCTGCAGCCACTTGTCCCAACCCCCATAAGACGTTGAGAACGACTGATTCATCGGAATCCTTGAGCAAACTCGCTCGCAAACTGTCGCCGTTTTCGCCAATCCAACGCAAACCATAAGCCACATCGCGCCGCACTGCGGCGTCGGAATCATAGGCGCGTTTGGCAAAGACTTCGATTGCCCCAACCAAATCGAGACGCGCCAACGCCAACAACGCCCCTGGCAATCGCATATCGCTCGGAATCGATTCACTTCCCGCCATTTGCACGCGCTTGCGCAACGCCACAGGCTCAATCCCGTTCACATCGTCCCCTTTGCACTGCGATCCATAAAGCGCCGCGATCATCGGCAAATAAGCCCCACTGTAACGCACTGACCCCGAACGCGAAGCGCGATCAATGGCCAACTTCACATCGCTGCAAGCGACTTGCGACGATTCAATCTCCCGATAAGCCCAATGGCGAATCAACGCATGCGGGCTATTGAGCCCACGAGCCATATATCGCACCTTGCCCGCTGCCGACAAATCGCTCGCCACGATCCGATCCCAAGCATCGTATGGCAAAACGTCGTCGTCGCTTTCGAGCAAGACCGATAGTGCCGTCCCGAGCAACGTTCCTTGGCTATTCTCAGCCAACCACGTCGCCGCCGCGATCGCATTTGCCGTTGCTTCACTCGCCTCGAGCCACCTTTCCAAAGCCATATCTTGCCCTGATCCGTGCATCGCCTCGGCAATGGCTGCGACGTGCGAGGCGGGGGCTTCGGTCAATATCTTTTCGCCATAAATGTTAAAAAAATCTGCCCCCTGCGAACTCGACAACTTCGCATACGACGATTGCGCCAACTGAAACGGCGCATCGCCAGCCGATCGGAACAACACCGACAAAGCCCGAAACTGCAAGTCTTTCGACGTCGCCGCCAGCGCCGCCGTTGCCCGCCCGATTTGATGTGGCGACGACTGTTCGACGATTTGCCCCATCTTTTCGACGACCGTTTTGTCGAGTTTATGACCGCTTAGAGGCAATAGCGCTTCGAGTGCTGCATTGACCGAAACGTCATCGCTCGATTCGAGTTCCTTGACAATGCGCTTTTCGGCGCCTGCAACCCCATTGGCAATCATTCCGCGCATCACGCCGCTTCGAACGAACCCCGCCCCCGTTCGCAAATCGACCTCGATCGCCTGCATCACCGATTTATCGCGCTTCGCCACGCGCCCGCGAAACGATTTCATCGTGGCATATTCGTCGCCGATTTGAACCAAACTCCCCTCGGGCGCGTCGAACTTCGGGTCGAGCGCTTGCCAAAGCGGCACGACGGCTACGTAATGCGGCAATTGCCCTTGCCCCGAGTCTACGCTCAACGCTCGACACGAAAACTTCGGCAACTTAAACCCATGATGCAAAAAACTCTCGGCAATTTCTGCCGATATAATCGCACTATAACTGCATTTCGTTTCGTCGATCGATACGGCATTCTTCTTCTCGTCGTATTGCGTTGCACCATACGTCGGGAGCTTCCGACGACGCAATGTATCGAATATCTGAGCTGGCGCAACAGGCGCAACGTCGACGACTTGGGGCATGAGCATATACGAAGAATTCGACGCCGATGTGCGCATATAACTATATATCACCGCTTCCTCGGCTTTGGCATTGCCCACGGCGATAGATGCGCACAGCGCCATCAAAACTCCTGCTAACGCCGTCCCATACCGCTTATCACTCTTCGTCGATGACCGATTCATCGTTCAACCCCTTATATATGATTATATGTATTCGTTTTCAACTCAGCTCACAATATATTTACTTTCAATGTATTCATTTTCAATATATCGGATTCAACATTTTGTTTTCAAACCGCTTAATTTCTATACATTCACTTTCAACATATAGGATTCAATGTTTTTATTTTCAAATCACTAAATCTCAATACATTCGCTCTCGACATATCACAAACAAAACGCACTCCGATGCCAATATAAACGAAACATTTCCATTCGTTCACACTTCAACACACGACGACGACTCCGAAATATATACAAACGCCACCACTGATATCATTTGCACTCTCCATCGACGGCTTGCCACATTTCGTGCAAAGCCATCAATCGTGCAACCGCCGCCGTCCCATGCTTCGAAATCGATCGAACGACCTTTTCGAATGGCTTTTCGTTGCGCAATACCGCTGGCGTTTTGCTATAAAAAGTATCGGCATAAGTGATCAATTTCTCTTCGAGCGTGACGGGCAAAAAGTCGACCTCGGGCAAGGGCAATCCATGGCTGCGTATTTCTTCGGCAGTCAACCCCGACCCGATGTGAACTTCGCAAACGCGCGCATGCCGCGCATAGCGTTTGGCATCAATCGATCGCAGGTGTGCCGCTCCCAACACCCCATGCTGTAAATATGGTGCCGTGCCATGACAATAAATCCCCGGCGCATCGACGCCGATAATGCCATAATCGTGCAACATCGACGCCTCGCGTAAAAACTCGTAATCGATGCTATCTCGGTACCGACTATGCAATGCTATCTCGACCGCTTTCTGCCATACGCAAATCGAATGGATCGACATTATCTCGAGACACCGAGCATCGACCGACGACTGCGGCGGCAATGGCAACGACATCACGGCAATACCCCGCACGCAAACGCGGCAATCAACGCCACGATAACCGCCACAACCACGACGATGGCGACGACCATCCACGGCTTGCGACAAGCCAGCGCTTCGCCTTTGGCTAGCGCAAATTCCCCCGAAACGCCGCTTGCAACGCTCTGCGCCTCGCCTCCCCGTTCTGCATCGACACGGCAATCTGCCTCGGCCGCACTCGACGATTCCAAGCTATCCTCTCCAGCCACCACACGATCCGATACCGCAGGCTCTGCAACAGCAGCAGGGCTTTCGTTTGTCGCCGCCGCGCGCGCCGCGTCGTCTTTGGGCAAATCGTCCGCTTTGCGCGGTTTGATCTTCGAAACGATTTCGCCCAATTCCGACGCCGGATTCCCAATCGATTCCAAAAATGCTCGCAAATCATCGGCAAACGCTTGCGCCGTCTGATACCGCTTGGCGCGGTCGCGCGCGAGCCCTTTCATGATGATCGCCTCGAGAGATTCGGGCACGAGCGGATTGATCGAACGAACCGATGGCACGATCGATTTGCGAACCAAATCGAGAATCTTCATCTCGACTGGATCGACGAAAAGCGGACGCGACGTGAGCATTTCCCACAATACGATGCCTACGGCATAGATGTCGCTGCGCAAATCGATGCTTTCGCCATACGCCGCCTCGGGCGATAAATAGCTAAATTTCCCCTTAATCAGCCCAGGCACGGTCTTGGAAATCTGCGATTTCGATTTCACTAACCCAAAATCGGTGATCTTGACGTCGCCATTATAACCCAACAATATATTCGGTGGACTCACGTCGCGATGTATCAAATTGAGCGGCTCGCCTTTTTCATTCGTATGGACATGCGCATATTGCAAGCCATCGAGCACGCAAATCGCAATTCGCACTGCCTCGTGTATCGGCAATATGAAATTGTATTGATTGGCAAAACTCAAAACTTCGCGCAAATTCGTGCCATCGACGAATTCCATCGACATGAACAGCGAATTGTCCATCATGCCGATTTGATCGACGCGAACGATATTCGGATGTTTGAGCGTGAGACAAACTCCCGCCTCGTCGATAAACATCTTCACGAATTCTGCCTGCCCGACGAGCGATGGCAAAATGCGTTTAATCGCCAAAATCTCGCCGGTCTCGGTATTGCGTGCACGGAATATCTCCGCCATGCCACCGACATCGACGCGATTCAATATTTCAAATTGCGTCGCTTTTTCATGCATCTTGGCTTTCTCCTCGATGCGTCGCCGCAAGGGCTCGCAATAATTTATGGTGTAAATCGCCAAAGGCGCTTCCACTCATTCCCAAAACGACATCGCCCGATTTGAGCTCGTGCGACAAAACTTCGACGATATCGTCGACCGATGCGATGAGGCGCGCATGAACGCCACGCGCATTGAGATCGGCGGCAACACGCGGTATGTCGATGAGCATTTCGGGCGGGAGATCGTCTTTTTTCCACGGGGCACTCAAGATGACTTCGTCGCATTCGGCGAGTGCTTCGGAGTATTCGTGCTGAAAAATGGCGCGTCGCGACGTGTTGCTTTTCATCTCAAAGATGCCCCAAATCCGGCGTTCTGGATATCGGGCACGAATCGCTCGCACCGTTTCGCGCACCGCAGTCGGATGATGTGCAAAATCGTCGTAGACGTCGATTCCGTCGACCGCCCCAATCCATTCTTGGCGCTTTTTAACGCCTGCATATTGCGCAATACCCGCCAAAATCGCCGCGTCGTCGACGCCCAATTCGCGAGCCAAAACCGCCGCACACGTCAAATTATAGACGTTATGCCGCCCCGTCAAATGCGATTCGACATCGATCGGTTGGCACTGCGACGACACATCGACTATCGAAAAACTCACGCCACCATCGTGAAACGACACCGACCGCGCCACATATTGCGCTTTGCCACCATCTGAACCATCGAGCGAATAGCCGATCGCCTTGCACGACGCATGCGCTACGACTCGGCAAACGTTTGCCGAGTCGGCATTGTAGACGATGACGCCCGATTTGGGCATCGATTCGACGAGCACCACGAACACCCCGATGATTTCTTCTAAATTCGCATAAATATCGGCATGGTCGAATTCAATGTTGTTTATCGCCAAATGCGTCGGTGCATAGTGCCAAAATTTCGGCACTTTATCGAACCACGCTGTATCGTATTCATCGCCCTCGACGACAAAATCATCGCCCTCCCCCCAATGGCCGCCACAGCCATAAGCGAGCACTTCGCCACCGATAAAAATCGACGGATCGCGTTGAGCAGACGCCAAAATCGACGCCACGATCGACGAAGTCGTCGTCTTGCCATGCGTTCCACTCACGACGATGCGATGCGCCTTGCGACTGAGGAAAAAGTGATACAACGTCTCGGGTTGCGAAAGCGTCGTAAAACCGCGATCCATCGCTGCGATGCACTCTTCATTCGTGCGCCGACAAACGTTCCCGACGACGACAATCGTATCGGCAGGATCGAGCCCATCGAGATGCGAGGGGCTCCAACCCGTCATCGTGCGAATGCCGCTTTTCGCCAAAATATCGCTCATCGGCGGGTAAAACCCCGTGTCGCTTCCGCTCACCTCGTAACCGCGCTCACAGAGCAAAATCCCGAGCGCCCCCATGCCCGTGCCACAGCACCCAAGCAAGTGAAACCGCCGCGCATTTCCATTAAACTGCGGGCATTCCCGCTTCGCTTCCGCCGTCATTGAATCCTCCGTTTTCGCCTTTCAAGAGCCAACCATAGCACTGCGACGGCGCATCGATACTGCGCCAGGAGCACCACCCGCGCCCACTTGCACTCGGCATAGCGACGCACTACAGGTCGGGCAAAATTCCACGTTTTCGCCTTTATGGCAATGTTTTGAGATGCAAAAAATTTAATCTCCACCACTTGACTCGCTTTTTCACGTGCTTAACGTGTCGCGCCGTTTGCGATACGCGATGGATCGCACTTTATTTAAGGAGAATGAACATGATGAAACCACTCAACGACAACGTGCTCGTCGAACGCATCGAACGCGACAGCGTCAGCAAAGGCGGCATTATCATCCCCGACACGGCAAAAGAAAAGCCCGCACAAGGCATCGTCGTCGCCGTCGGTCCTGGCAAACGCGACAAAGCCGGAAAACACATCGAAATCGACGCCAAATGCGGCGAAAAAGTCCTCTTTGGCAAGTATTCCGGAACCGAAGTCAAGCTCAACGGCAAGGAATACGTCATATTGCGCGCCGACGATATCTTGGCAGTCTTCGAAGACTAATGCCCCGAGGCGCGCTTTCTCCCCCTGCGCAAGGGGGCGGGCGCGAAGCGACCGGCGGGGGTACGTAGAGGGGGTAGACGCGTATGGGCGCGGTGCTATCTCGCCCCCCCCTAAAAGGGGGCTCAATACGCACCGCCGCGCGGCTATTGGCTTGCGCCAATACGCCGCGCTGGTCGGGCTATTGGCGCAAGCCAATACGCCCGACTTGGCGGGAGCGCTTCAATACCCAAATGCGCACCGCCCCATAGCGGCGTAGGGGGAGACTTCCCCCACCCAAAAACAAAAAAAAGAGAACTTTATACAACAGATATTTTTATCCTCCGAATTGAGTTCAAGGATTAGCAAGTTTTGCGAACTTTATGCACGATTCGGACGCATTGATGAAGAGAGAATAAGTCATGGCAAAAGAAATCATCTACAACGAAGCAGCTCGTCAAAAATTGCTCCACGGCGTCGAAATGTTGGCGCATACGGTCAAAACGACGCTCGGACCTAAGGGGCGCAATGTCGTCATCGAGAAGGCGTATGGCAGCCCAAAAGTGACGAAAGACGGCGTTAGCGTTGCCAAGGAGGTCGAGATTAAGGACGTTGCCGACAATTTGGGTGCCCAAATGGTGCGCGAAGTGGCGTCGAAGACGGCCGATGTGGCGGGCGACGGCACGACGACGGCGACGGTGCTCGCCGAGGCGATTTACCGCGAAGGTATCCGCTATGTGACGGCTGGGCACAACCCGATGGCCCTCAAACGCGGCATCGACAAAGGCGTGGCGAAAGTCGTGAAATTTATCGAGGCCAATGCTCGCCAAACGCGCGACCCGAAAGAAATTCGCCAAGTGGCGACGCTGAGCGCCAATGGCGATACGATCGTCGGTGACCTCATCGCCGAGGCGATGGAAAAAGTTGGTCATCACGGCGTCATCACGGTCGAAGAGGCCAAGGGCATGGAGACGGTGCTCGAAATCGTCGAGGGGATGGAATTCGATCGCGGCTATTTGTCGCCCTATTTCGTGACCGATTCCGAGCGCATGACGTGCGTTTTGGATGATCCGTATATTTTGCTCGTCGACAAGAAGATTTCGACGATGAAAGACCTCGTTCCCGTTCTCGAAGAAGTTTTGCGATCCAATAAGCCGCTTCTCATCGTCGCCGAAGACGTCGAAAGTGAGGCGTTGGCGACGCTCGTCGTGAACCGACTCCGCGGTACGCTCAAAGTCGCCGCCGTGAAGGCGCCTGGGTTTGGCGACCGACGCAAAGCCATGTTGCAAGATATCGCCGTTTTGACGGGCGCGGAAGTCGTCAGCGAAGACCTCGGCATGAAACTCGATGCGACGAAACTCGCGCAACTCGGATCGGCACGACAAGTCACGATTTCGAAAGATTCGACCGTTATCGTCGATGGAAAGGGGCAAAATGAGGCGATTAAAGCCCGTTGTGCGCAAATCCAGAAGCAAATCGACGACGCCAAGAGCGACTACGACCGCGAAAAACTCCAAGAACGACTCGCCAAATTGAGTGGCGGCGTTGCGGTACTCAAGATCGGAGCCGCCACCGAAGCCGAGATGAAAGAGCGCAAAGATCGCGTCGACGACGCCATGCATGCCACGCGCGCGGCGTTCGAAGAAGGCGTCATTCCCGGCGGTGGCACAGCCCTTTTGCGAGCTGTATCGGCACTCGACGACGTCGATTGCGACGCCAGCGAGGCATTTGGCGTAGGCATTTTGCGCCGGGCACTCGAAGAACCGTGCCGCCAAATCGCCAAGAATGCTGGTGCCGAACCCAGCGTCGTCGTCGATAAAGTTCGTGCCAACGACAAATTCACGTTCGGTTACAATGCCGCAAACGACACCTATACCGACCTCGTCGCCGAAGGCATCATCGATCCTGCCAAAGTTGCCCGCGTCGCCCTCACCAATGCGGCATCGATCGCCGGGCTTTTGCTCACGACCGAAGCGATAATCATCGACAAGCCAAAGAGCGATAAGAAAGACGGCTGTGGCTGCGGTTGTGGTCACTGCGATTGCGACGATTAATCGGGCTCATGCCGATATCGCGCATGACCCATCGATTGTGTTGCCCCAACGTGCGTTGGGGCGCACCCAAGAGGCTTCCAGAAGTGACGGCTATGTGTCGCCGCACGAGCGATTGCGCATCGTTTGGGTTCAACGTCGTCGAAGCCGAGGACGTGGTCGAGCATTTGCGATGCTTCGCAACACGAAAAGTCATGCATCATTATGCCTATAAATAATCGGCACGCCACAACAATTCTCCCGAATGGCAGTTCTAGATCTCGATGTTATAGAACGCATGATGCGAATCGGTAGCCAAAACATCGAAACGAACAGAATGCCCAAATGGGTTGGCGATTTTCTGTAGGAGCGGGCAATTTTCGAAAAACTGTTCAAAAAATTATCGATACGTGCATTTTTTTGCGGTGGTCGATTGCGAACGCGAATCTTTTGAAAAAAGCGATTTTGTCGGAGCGCAATATCGTTTAGCTTGCACAGAGGGCGTGCTATTTATGGTGTGCCCATGCGATAGAGGGAAATGGCATCGACTATGACGGGAATTTACGAACATTTATCAGAGCTTTTCGCGCTCCCATTGACGAAGAACGTCGCGCTTTTTTCGGTAATGCTCGGGGTGATATTAATCGTTCCGCTTTTGACGCAGAAATTGCGCATTCCGCACGTCATTGGGCTGATATTGTGCGGCGTTGCGATGGGACCGCATGCGCTCGGCATCATCGACAACTCTGGGGCGATTAGCTTATTTTCGACGATCGGCATTTTATACATCATGTTCACGGCAGGTCTCGAGCTCGATCTCAACCAATTCAAGCTCAATCGAAATCGGAGTTTTGCATTTGGTTTTTTGACGTGGGCAGTCCCCTTGACGATCATATTTCCGATTTGTCATTTCGGATACGGATTAGGAGCCCTGGAGAGCTTCTTAGTCGGTAGCATGTTTGGAACGCATACGCTCATAGCGTATCCGGCGGTGAGTCGCATGGGCGTGGCGGTCGATCCGTGCGTTGCCGTCTCGGTCGGTGGCACAATACTCGTCGATGCCGGTGTACTCATCCTATTAGCTGTCATACTGGGGCTTGCCTCGGGGAATTTATCGGCGGCATTTTGGATCGAGCTCATCGCTTCGCTCGCCATCTTCTCGCTCGTCATGTTCTTCGTCGTGCCACGAATTGCCGTCTGGTTCTTTGCCCATTGGCACCGCGAGAACTATTTGCGCTATATATTCGTACTCTTCATGGTTTTTGTTTCGGCGCTTTTGGCCGAAATTGCGGGGCTCGAAGGGATCGTCGGGGCATTTTTAGCCGGTCTCGTTCTCAATCGCATGATCCCGAAGAATTCGCAGCTCATGCACCAAGTCGAATTCGTGGGCAATGTGCTATTTATCCCGATTTTTTTGGTCACCGTTGGGATGCTCGTCGACTTAGGCGTCGTCTTCGATGGTCCGCGCACGGCGATTTTGGCTGCTGTCTTATCGATATCGGCCATCGCCGGTAAATTTGGCGCCGCATGGATTGCGCAAAAATGGTTCCGCTATACGAAAGCCCAACGCAATACGATGTTTGGCCTTTCGGTCGCGCGCGTTGCCGCGACTTTAGCCATCGTACTCGTCGCTCATCGAGCCGAGCTCATCGACGATTCGTTCCTAAATGCAGCCATCGTCCTCATCCTCGTGACGTGTATCGTGGCGAGTTTTGTCACCGAATCGGCAGCACAACAACTCGCTCTCGAACGATCGCAAGCCTATGCAAACGGAACCCACGAAAGCGAACACGCCTATGCGAATGTCCTCGTACCGATTGCCAACCCAGAACACGCACACGATTTGTTGGAATTTGCAGAAATATTACACGGCAACGATTCGGCATCGCGCGTGACGATGTTGTCGGTGATTCCCGATTCATCGTGCGCCGAGACGAATATCCACGCCATTCGTCAAGACATCGTCAAGGCGTTTAAAGACAAACTCAATCCACGCAAACACCAGATATCGACGGTCATCGATCCGAATATCTCCGATGGCATCGCTCGAGCCGCGCGCGAGCATACGGCTTCGGCACTCGTCTTGGGTTGGCCCATGACGGGATTGAGCGATATCATCATTGGCGAGAAGTGGAAAGCCGTCATTCACGACGTCGATCGCCTGGTGATATGGTGCGATTTGCCGATGAATGCGGCAAAAACGACGCGTTTGACCATCTTTACACTCCCCCATGCCGAGCGCGAATGCGGATTCGACGGCTGGTTCGACATGATCTTAAAAATCGCCGAACACTACACGCTCAAAATCGTCCACATTGGGACCGAAGAAGTCTCCCAAGCCATGCGCACGCGACGCGACTTTTTGCAAAAATCGATTCCCATCGAAAACGCGAGCAGTGCCCCGATCGATGACGAACAAGTCAAATCGATCGTCAAGCCAGAAGATTGGATCGTCTTCATTTCGGCGCGTAAAAACACGTTCTGTCACATGTCGATATGCGAAAAGATCCCAGAATACTTGTCGAAACACTTTAAATCGCAAAACAAATTGTTGATCTACCCGTCGCAACCGGCATCGTGCGCAGAAATCGACGAATTTGGCGTCGTCTAGACAAACATCGTGCGCTTGCGCCACTTTGCGCCGCAGACGCACGATTTCAAATCGTTGACACTTTATCATGCTTGGCATATGATTCATCGCCTGTAATGTGGCTTCGACACGTTATCATGTTTTATTCGCAATGGCGGATAATTTCATCCGCATCAATCGCATGGAGAGTAATGATGAATTATCGTACTATCGCAACGGGACTTTTGGCTGCATCACTTTGCCTTGGTCTTCCGGCGTGCAAAAAATCCGAGCCTGCCGATGGTGGCGCGACAACGGCACAATCCCTTCTCAACACTCAAATGAACGATCCGAAATGGGCAAAATCCGAAGTCAATGGATTGCTCAAGTACGTCCCAGCCGATGCACCATTTGTCATGGCGTCGACGCGCGAAATGAATGCAGATTCGCCTTTTATCAAAGATTTATTCAAGCGCACGGAAAAATCAATAACGAGTCTCGACAACGCCAAAGCGCTCTTAGACAAACTCGCCGACAAAGACTCCGATGTAAAGATGCTTTCCGAAATGTCTACATTGTTTAAGACGCTGATGCCGCTCTATACGGATTACGCCAAGAATGCCCCAGAATTTGGGCTCCACCCGCTCATAGACGATTCGGTCATGTATTTGGATGACGCAAATTTGGTAGTCAAAGCCTCGATCGCCAATCGCGATAAATTCAAAGCCAAATCGATCGAAATCATCAAAGCAGTCCTCAACATTAGCAAAGCAGGCGATATCATCGCTGTCGAAACTAATTCCGACTACAGAACGACGTTCTCGCTCAAAGACAACGCCGATAGCACAGTGGCACAAGCTAAGATCATCGTCGATTATGGCGTCGAGGCCGTGACGGCTATCATCCCACTCGATCCCAATGGCGAAGTAGACGTCGATCGAATCGTCAAGCCAGCCGATAATCCGCTCACGAAAGAGAAATTGGGCAAAATCGATTCGAGCGTCGTCGGCATCGGATACGTCGATAACGTCATCGCCTTCAAAAAGATACTCTCGGCGCCGACGACGCGCGAATTGATCGACGAATTGTTCGATATGAATATGACCGCCGAATGTGGCGAAGAAGCATCGGAACTCGTCGCCAAGTATCCGCGCATCGATTTCACCTATCGCGTCGTCAACGATAAAGAAATTCACCTCGATTCGACGCTCGTCGTGAGCGATAAACAAGAACTCAAAAACATCCAAGCCCTCCATGCCAGCTATCGCGACATGTCCGACGACAAATCGATCATGGGCTTGAATCTCAACTTCGATCTGGGCAAAGCTCTCGATTTAACGGTCGCCAAACTCGCCGATATATCGACGAAAGAATACAAATGCAAAGCATTTAACGAATTGAAAACAGATTTGAGTGAAACGCTCATCGCCCTTCAATCGCCCGAAATGGCAGTCGTTAAAAATGTGACATCGAAGATTACAGGCGTCAACTTTGCATTGAATAAAATCGACCTTAGCAAGCTCGATGCAGATAAGATCGACTTTGAAGCTGCCTTCGATTTGGGTGGCAACGACATCGGTAGCGTTTTATCGTTGGCGAAGCCTTTTATGGTCAAAGCTTTCCCCCAACTCCTCGCACTTACGCCCAATGCCGATGCCCCAATCGAAATCGACCTCAGCGAAATCATTTCAAATCAAAAAGTCAACGTCTATCTCACCGACACCGATTTCATCGTTGCTACGCCTAACTACGATATCAGAGCTTTGGCCAAGAAATCGCCCAAATCCGACAAGACGTTTATCGCCTATGAACTCAACATGGACTTCTCTAAACAACTCATGAGCACTGCCGCTTCGAGTCTCACCGACGATGAATCTAAACTATTCATGAATTCAGTCTCAGCTATATATGATGAATTTGCCGGCACAATGAAAATGTCAATCGGCACAAATGACAACGGCATTACATATAATACGACGTTTATATTGAAATAATACATATCAAATAAACCAAACATCATATATGCGGCGGATAAATCCGCCGCATACTTTTTTATGCATATCAATTCCAAATCATTATTCAAAGTTGCCATTGGCGCGTTTATCTTTTTCGACATTAGCCTTTTGGCCTATGCAGCTTATGTCTATGGCACGAATCGCCGAATTGGCGACCAAACGCTACCGCGTCCAAATACGGCATCATTCCCGCCGATTCCGAAAGGCAAATCCATACGCATTGCCACGTGGAATACGGGGTATGGCGCCTATAGCAACGATTATACGTTTTTCATGGATGGTGGCAAGGAATCACGCGCTCGCAGTGTAGCAGAAGTCGAAAAACACATTGCAGGGATTGCCCTAGTACTCGAAGACGAGCGCGTCGATATCGCCCTATTGCAAGAAGTCGATACCGACGGCGACCGTAGCTGTCACGTCGACGAATGGGCATATTATACAAAGCGGTTTTCATCATTCGACAACGTCTATGCGTCGAATTACGATTCGCCATATTTGTTTTGGCCCCCCACCGATCCCATTGGCAAGGCAAAGAGTGGCATAGGGATTTTGAGCCGTTATGCCATCGGGGAATCGCGTCGCGTATCGCTACCGATATCGGGCGGATTCAAAAAAGTCGTCGACCTCGATCGATGTTATACTGTTTCGACGTTTAGAACCGAATCGGGCAAGAATTTATATATCTATAACGTGCACCTCACGGCTTATGGCGGAGGCGACGATATCGCTCGTGCGCAAATCGCCATGCTCGCCCAAGATATCGGTTCGCGCCTTGCCCAAGGCGATGAAATCATCTGCGGTGGCGATTTTAATCACGATCTGCCGACCGATTCTGTCGAACGGTTTAATGGCAAGACTAAAGCATTTGGATGGTGCAAGCCATTTTTGCACGATCTCTTGCCCGAGGGCGTTCGATATATCGCCCCACAAAATCCTAGCGTGGCGACGAGCCGTTTACTCGATAAACCCTATGTGAAAGGATCGTCATTCGTCGCAACGATCGACGGTTTCTTCGCCTCGTCGGGGATCGAAATATTGAATTGCCGACATATCAACGAAGAATTTCAAAACACCGATCACAATCCCGTCATTTTGGATTTTAAGATTTAATATATATAATTGTATATATTAAATCTTGCGAGAGCCCCCCCTAACGAAAGCAAGCCCGCCCAAGGGGCGGACGTTGTTCGACAAAAGCACACCAGCCCAAGGGGCGGAGCGGATAAGGGATAATTCAAAAACCATTGTCCGCACGTCTTCAAGCGGGAACAAGCCCACGTCATCGGTACCTCCGTTGATGTGGGCTTATCTTATAGTCCTAAACTCTTGTATACATTATCAGTCCAGTACCTTTGTGTTCCCCTTTTCTCAGGGTCTTTTTGATACTGATAATGTAGATCTTCCCAGTTTTCCAGTGAGTACTGCATTATGCTCGAATTGAATGAACAACAAATGCATAATTGATTGTTTAACCACGTTGGCATACGTTCTGAATCCACGTCTCTTCTTCCGTTTATGTTTACAACAATAATCGGGAGATTCAGGTATAGCGCATGTTCGACTTCCCACTTGACAAAACGTGTGAGATACTTTGTTTTTTCTCCAAGCAAAAGAACAAATATCTTTGAATTTGCCATTCGAATTGCAAGTTGTCTCTTTATACTCTCCGTCATACTTGAATCTCTTGCGGTATTCAAATCATGAGCATCATAGAAATTAAAATATGTAGAATCCGATTGTTTCCATGCTTTCATTAAATTGTAGTACCGCATATCATTGTCGCCATCAAAGGCAACATAAGTTTTGTTTCTATACGCCATCACAAGCCCTCCATTTCATTGATAATCATTATAGCGATTTAGCCGCTGCAAGCAAAGAAAAGGGAATCTATGCGTTGAAGGCCTTCTTAACAGATTGATAATCCCAGTAATACTTTCCGTCCTTATAATAGACCATAGAAGCATGTGTTCCCAAATTTCTAACCGCTTCGGGACATTTTGACTTGTTAACTACGGTGTCATTATATAGGACTATTATTTTTATCCCAGCTTCTACAGCCTTATCACATTCATATTTTATGTAGCTACGGTAATCCACAGAGTAGCCCTTTGCACAGGAATAATTGTGGCTGTTGTAACTTCCGCAATATTGACATCCGCCTTTAGTTACAGTGTTCGTATGATCTCCGACAATCAATACAAAGGTTTTAGATCCATCCATGCGATACTTCAAGGACGATTTGATTGAACAATAAAGGCTGTTGTCACTGGAAACCTGCAAATCATGTGCATCTGTAAATGAAAGGCTCCAGTAATTGCTATCATTCCACTTATGAAGTTGGTCAACAGCGTCCCTATCGTGATCAAAATCCGCCGAAATATACGTTCTTGTTCTGTAAATCGCCATATCAGAATTCCTCCCTTATGCTGCTCATGTCTATATTGGCCATTGCATCTTCAGTCAAAACAATGCTAATTCCTTGTTCTGGTTGAAAGTGGCTTCCCCTTAGAGTACAAAGTATGCATTTTAACATCTCGGTATAGTTTTTCTGTGGCATACCAGCAATATTGTTATTCCCGATCCAATCAGAGGAAGTACTATATGTTTCGCCGCATATACTCTTCTCATTTCCGACCACATGCGAATTAGCATCTGCTCATACTCGCCAATCTCAATGAAAGCACGATTCTGCTTATCGAAGTGAGAAAAGGAAAGCATAAGGAAATCATTGTAAGAAATTAGTCTTCCAAGGGGGAATACCGTCTTGCCGCCAATAGTTTTTGGCTTTAATTCTGATGCATCGTTTTGAGCTGTCAATATGGTATCGTTTAGAGCCTTCAAATCTTTGACATAGGAGTCAATCATTTTGCCATTAAGGGAGTTGTGCGCAATAATTACATCATCCACTTGTGTGTCGTATCGATCATTAAAAGGAATGACTTTCCAACCTTTTTCTGCAAACAAATCTCCCGTCTTTATTTCAACGGGTTTCCCGTTGATAGATGTTTTATATGATTTGTGAGCAAATGAGCGTATTACAGCATAGATTATTCCAGAAAGAACAATGAAAACGACAACTAATATCAATCCCCATTTCCACCATTGCCATTGAGGATTTATATCCTTGACGGTATAGCCCCAAACACCTGCGATTGT
>SFMP01000208.1 GCA_004554395.1 Myxococcales bacterium
CCCGCTGGGCGGCTATATCTCAACGCCAAAACACCGAGCCGCCCGCTGGGCGGCTATATCTCAACGCCAAAACACCGAGCCGCCCGCTGGGCGGCTATATTTCAACGCCATAATCGTCTAGCATGAGCAATATCTTATCGCTCAATTTGACGAGTTTGCCGAGTTTTTGCGTCTCGGCAATGGCGGCTTCGAGCAAGTATTGCATGCCGAGCGGGCGCGAATTGGCCGCCGCACGAATCGAGGCGTTGAGCGTTGCATTGCGTATGTGACCGCCCGATAGCTCGAAATTGTCGGCCAAAACTCTCCATTGGATATCGTCGTCGAGAGGCGTATTGGGCGCGATGAGCGTTTGCCAGAGCTTTTGGCGCTCTTTGTCATTGGGCTCTTTGAATTCGACGATATAGCGCAAACGGCGTTTGAATGCCTCGTCGATACTCGTTTGCAAGTTCGTCGTGAGGATGCTGATGCCGTTGTATGATTCGAGCTTTTGGATGAGGAAGTTGACTTCGAGGTTGGCATAGCGGTCGTTCGACGATTTGACATCGGTTCGCTTGGCGAAGAGCGAATCGGCTTCGTCGAACAACAAGATAGCTTGTGCTTTCGACGCTTCGTCGAATATTTTTGCCAAATTTTTCTCGGTTTCGCCGATGTATTTATCGACGATGCGCGACAAATCGACGCGATAGAGGATTTTGCCGAGTTCGTTTGCCATGGCCGTGGCCAGGAGCGTTTTCCCCGTCCCCGGAGGCCCAGAAAACAAGATCGAAAGCGAGTTCCCATAAGCGCTACACTTTCGATACCCCCAATCGTCGAGTACTTTTCGCTGATATCGCGCGAAATTGAGGATTTCCTTGACCGTTTTTTGCGTCGATTCGGGCAAGATGACGCGGTCGATGGGCACATCGCTCAAGACGACATCGGCGAGCGATGCCAAATCGTGGCTAAAGCACTGCCGAATTTCTTCGAGAATGTGATGCGATTCGAGTTTGGCATGGCGATCGGCTCGTTGGCGGTGTTCGTGGTCGTCGATAGCTCTCGTCACGGCGGTGAATATCTGCCCAATCGTGAGTTGGTAGTTGTTGGCAAACGACGACGTAATGCGATCGAGTTCTTTGTCGTCGAAGACGCCGGCGAGCGCTTCGCGCCAGACTTTTTCTTGCTGTTCGGGCGTCGGTAGCGGAATGTGGCATTCGATCGGATTGCCAAAGAGCTTGGCGATTTTGGGCGTATTGTGCTGGGCTGTGATGACAATGCGCCCCGGATAATTGGCAATATGGCGCGATAGCGGAGGCGTATGGTTTTCGATGAGTTTTTCGCTCCTCGATCCTTCTTTGAGTGCATCGAATTGGAACACGACGACGGAATCGAGCAAAAGCGCTTCGCGCAACGCATCGCATACGTGGGCTTCGATATCGGATTCGGGCAAAGACTCGAGTTCGGCGATGAGATCGATGGCAATCGTCGATTGTTTGGCATAGCTCTTGGCAAATGCACTCGTCGTCGTCATTCGCCCGGAATGCGGGGCTCCGGTGACGATAATTCGTGCGCGTGGTTCTTTGATCGCCATCTTGAATTCGGTCAAAAAGCCATCGGGCAAGATGAGGGCGATGGGGCGCGGTGGATGATCGATATACCGCATGTGTGGCGAGAGATTCGCTTGTAAATCGGCGCCACAAAGCGCGTCGAGAACGCGTTGAGCGACGGTCAAATTTGAAAACGATCGCGGCAAATTCCCCGTAAAAGCGAGCGGGCGCTCGGGGATGATGAGCCGCATGCGGATGAGTTGCGAACGATCGCTGAGGCGGTTGAGGTAATCCATGGCGCCATCGCGCGTAAACGCGCAGAGTTCGCAGAAAAACAGCGCATCGAACTTTTGCCGCGTCATATCGCCTGCGGCCAGCTGTAGGCATCGCAAAATCGCATCGTCGAGCTCGCTGAGCGCGACGGCCATGAGAATGAGTAGTTCGTAGCTATCGAGATTGAACGCATTGCGAATGTGTTCGATGTTGAGCGAACAGTGGTTGCGATCGGCGGCATTGCGCACGACGCCCAATTCATCGGAATAGTATTTCATGAGTTCGGTCGCTTCGGTCAGCGTGGGAATGCCAAAGCGATCCATCCATTCGTGTTCTTTTCGGAAGTTTTGGGCACTGTATAAGATATTGTCGTCGTCGAGGGCACGCCGTATTTGTGCACAACTAATAGGCGCTTGCGAATGGATATTCGTCGCAATGCGGTCGGGATATCGGCGAATGTAGAAGACGCACATGGCGAGTATGAGTTGCCGCCATAAATTGAAATAGGCGGCGTTGATGTTTTCTTTCGTGAGGACGAAAGGCGGTTCGTCGTCATCGTCTTCGATTTCGTCGTCGGGCATGGCATCGCTCGCCGTATTTGTGTCGCTCGTAGGTGTATGGGCGGCTTCGCCGGCAAATGATTGGGCAAACGTCTCGGCGACCGATGCGATATCGTCGTCGTTTGGGGGCATTTGGGGCGTCGTGATGCGATCGTTAGACTCTGTCGTGCTTTGATTTTCGGGCATTTTTTCCTCACCTTCGCATGCTTTGCGATTCCGTGCCTCGGATGATTCCATTTTTCCCAAAAATAGGCTTTTTTTCGACGAATGACAACGAAAACGATAATGTGCCGTCGTGGGCAATGGGGGGATCTCATCGAGCGATGGCGTTTGTGAGCCCATTCGATGCGATAAGCCGGCAAACGCGATATGGCCCAGCCGCCCCCCAAGAGCACGGTGTATTGGGCGCTAGCCCAATAGCCGTGCGGCGGTGCGTATTGGGCGCAAGCCCAATAGCAGCCGCCAAAAAAAGACGAAACGATTCGACAATGTGTCGAATAGTCGTTATTCTTGGGCGATTTCGTCGATGCACACAAGAGACATTGCCGATAGCTTGGCAAAAAGTTATTCGGTGCATTTTGTTTGCAACGGTAGAATATCTGCGATTTTTATGCACAATATGAATTTTGTGCACATTTTCTTGCCACTATGTAAATTTTATGCACGAGGCGAGCGATGAACGTAGCCAAGAAAGAGAGAGCGTGTCGGGCGTGTGTGCGTTGCGCAAAGGCGATGCGGCGGCGGCGTTGTGTCGTGGCGATGGCGTTGTTGGTGCTCGTGTCGTCGTGCCGTGACGAAGTGGCAGAAGTGGCGGTCACGCCCGTGGTGGTGCATTTTGCCGACCTCGACGAAGCGACGCAAGCGCGATTGCGAGCCGAGATCGAAGCCGACGTGCGAGCGAAAATCGAGGCCGAAGTGCGCGCCGAATGCGAGTCAAAGTGGCTGGCGGCGGGCGCACCCGACGATGACGAGAGCGCGGTTGGCGTGGCGATTGGGGGCGAGTCCGTTGGAACCGATGTGCCTGATGGCGGCGATGACGACATCGATTCGGGGATGGTCGAGGGCGAACGCGATGGCGAAGGCTTGCGGATTATGCGGTTGCTGTTGGCGGCCGATGTCGTGCGGCGGTTGCCGGTCGATGCGCGCAACACGTTTACGATAGAGGACGGCAGTATTTTTTGTTATGCCGAGATTTCGGCGCCAAAAGACGATTCGCGCACGATTACGCTGCGATTTACGCATGCGACGGGGCTGACGCAATCGTATGCGTTGCCCGTCAATCAGAGCCCGGCGTGGCGGACGTGGTCGAAACTCAACTTGACGCGTTCGATGACGGGGCATTGGCTGTGCGAAATCTTCAACGAAGACGGCGTGCGGCTGGCGCATCGGGCGTTCGACGTCGTCGGGAGTGACTAGTTTTGCGGCTTTGCCTCTGCGAGTTGGCAAAATTGCCTAAATTGCCCCAAAAAGTCGCCCAAAGTGGCTCAAAAAAAACTGAATTGGCTCAAAAAGTCGCCCGAAGTGGCTCAAAAAGACGCCCCCGAAAAGTCACCCGAATTGGCTTAAATAATCGCCCGAATTGGCTCAAGGAAACGACCGATGAAGTTGCAAAACCGCCCCCGAAGCCGCGTTGGTGGCTGTGGCGCTTGGTGCGTGCCAAAATGTAGATCGCGCCCGAGGGGGGCGAGGAGCGCGCCATTTGTTGCCGTTTCGCGCTCATAAGGTTGGTGGGCGCTTATGCGTACCGACCCAATTTTAGATGAGATGAAAAGGATGGATTTTAGTTTTTCGTTCCCTTATAATGTTTGAGCCATTTTGGCATGTTCGTAGGTGGGTGTTAGGGCATCCATCGCCGTACATGTCAGTTATGCTCCGGCGTCGTTTCGCAGACGCGTCGGAATCAATCGATCAGCGGCATCGTGATGAGTCTGTAGCATGGCGCCACATGGCTCTGCGATCGCCCTGATTCAGAAAGGAGAAGATGTAATGCTTGAGAAACCAAAAACGATCGAATCTGTCAAGACAAAAAATGGGCAGGCGCTAAAATGGAGCATCGGCGAACGCGTTGTCTATCCGAGCCAAGGCGTCGGAGAGATTGTCGCGATCGAATCCAATGATTTGTTTGGCCCCGGTGCTCAAGTCTATGTGCTCGAATTGATACAGCAGCCGCGTCGTGTGACGATTGCCACCGAGAAAGCTGAAAAAGGCGCATTGCGGCAAGTCGTTTCGCCCGAAGAAGCGAATACGATTATTGCGTCCCTTAAAGAGGCTCCGCCCGCTTCGAAAGCCGTACCGTGGACGAAGCGACAGCGGATTTTGAACGATAAATTGGCGAGCAGTTGCTTGCAAGATGTCGCCGACGTCGTTCGCGAACTCTACCATCTCAAGAGCGTCAAAGACTTGAGCTTTAGCCAGCGTCGCCTCTTCGACACGGGCATCGGGCTACTCGTTCAGGAACTGTCGATTTCGCTCAAACGACCGGCATCCGATATCGAAGCCGAAATTCGTGCCATGTTTGCTTGATCGACACTTAAAATAACCATATATCCTTGACAAATCGCCGCCAATGCTCTATTGGCGGCGTCGCTTTGTGGCGCGGTAGGTTTTTTGCGCACAAAGTTTTTTCGCTGTGATGCGTTTCCCCCACAGCTCTCGCTTGGGAATAAACGCATTAGGACATGCCGACGCGTGCCGTCTCGAGTCTTTGGCACAAGTCGATGTAGCGGTGAGCGCCGCAAAAGGGTTTGAACTCGCACATTTTTTTGTGCAACTGTACGGAAAAGGAACAAACAATGAGTCGTTACACAGGACCACGCGTCAAAATTCTTCGTCGCTTCGGCATGGTACTTCCCGGCCTCACGACGAAAACAATCCCCGAAAAAAAATCTTATGCTCCCGGTGAACATGGCCCCACGCACCGCCCTAAAGCTAGCGAATACCGCGAGCACCTCGACGAAAAACAGAAAGTTCGTTTGAACTATGGCTTGAGCGAACGCCAATTCGTCAACTACATGAAAGCCGCTATCGGTAGCAAAATCGATACGGGTTTGCGTTTGGTCCAACTCCTCGAAGGTCGCCTCGACAACGTCGTTTTCCGTGCCGGTTATGCCCGCACGATTCCCGCCGCCCGCCAGCTCGTCAACCACGGCCATATCCTCGTCAACGGTCGCAAAGTCGACATTCCCAGCTTCCAAGTCCGCCCCGAAGATGTCATATCGTTGCGCGAACGTAGCAAGAAGATCGATGCCATCGTCTCGTCGTTGGCCAATCCTTCGCTCCAAATCCCCAGCTACCTCGAAGTCGATGCCGAAAAACAAACGGCTAAGATGACCGGACTCCCCGCGCGCGAAGATATGCCCATCACCGACCTCAAAGACAACCTCATCATCGAGTTCTATAGCCGCAAAGTTTAATACTTTAGCTTTGTCGCAAAAAGCGCATGCCATAGCGGTCATGCGCTTTTTTTTTGCCATTTTCTTCTATCTAGATACCGATCTTTGCATCTTATTCATGCCTAGATGCCGATCTTTGCATCCTATTCACGGAGCTTCCATGCCATCGATCAAACCCGGCATTCCAAAAGGAACGCGCGATTTTTTACCTCAACAAATGAAACAACGACTGGGCGTGATGAAAGTCATCCGCGAAGTCTACGAAAAACACGGCTTCTTGCCGATCGAAACCCCGGCTATCGAAAACATCGAAACGCTCATGGGCAAATACGGTGAAGAAGGCGACCAACTCTTGTTCAAAATCCTCATGCGCGGCGCAAAAGCCGCCTCGGGGCAATGCGATTTGGGCTTGCGATACGACCTCACCGTACCGCTGTCGCGATTCGTCGCCATGCACCAAAACGAAATCGGGCGCATCTTTAAACGATATCAAATGCAACCCGTCTATCGCGCCGACCGCCCAGGACACGGGCGTTTCCGCGAATTCTATCAGTGCGATATCGATATGATCGGCGCACCTGCTCCCATCCCCGAAATCGAACTCCTACACGCCGTCAGCGACGTCTTCAAAACGCTAAACTTCGACAAACTCGCCATTCACATCAACGATCGACGCATTTTGAGAGCCATGATCGCCGTCGCGGGGATCGACGAAGCCCTCGAAACGACGGCCATTACCGCCATCGATAAACTCGACAAAATTGGAAACGATGGCGTTCTCAAAGAACTCGCTCAACGCGGCATCGCACCCGAAAGTGCACAAAAGCTCTTGAGCCTTCTCGAAGTCAAAGAAGATAATGCGGCAACACTCGCCAATATGGAATCGATATTTGCCAATCACGAAGATGCGATGAATGCCATTCGCGAACTTCGCATTATCGTCGAAGCATCTTCGGCGTTCGACGACGGCGTCAAAGTCCGCGTCAGCCCAGAACTCGCACGCGGTCTCAACTACTACACCGGCGCCATCTTCGAAATCCAAGCCGAAGGACTCAATTCGAGCATCGCCGGCGGCGGTCGCTACGATCACCTCATCGGCATGTTTAGCGGTCGCGATATCCCCGCCGTCGGGATTAGCCTCGGATTCGAACGCATTTGCGTCATCATGCAAGAACGCGGCATGTTCCAAGATGTCGAAAGCTCCGTCGACGTCGTCGTCGCACCCGCTTGCGCCGCCGCGCTCAATGCCGCCTTCGAATTTTCTTCGATCGCACGAAACCTAGGGTTCTCCGCCGAAGTCTACCCCGGATTCGATAAACTCGCCAAACAGTTCAAATACGCCAACGAACGAAAAGCGACTTTCGTCGCCGTCTTCGGCGAAGACGAGCTCGCGCAAAATACCGTCACCGTCAAAAACATGACGACTGGCGAGCAAAAGACGATGAAAATCGACGAAGTCGAGTCGTTCATGCTTCGCAAGATGTCATAAAAATGAAAATACTGCTTTTTATCTCTAAAAATCGCGAGATTTCGTAGTAGAATGTAAAAAGGTTTTCGTCGATAATCTCTGAACCATTGGCGAAATAGTCGTGGTTCACGAAAGGACATATTTGGGATGCTGGCAATGTTTGGAAAATGGATAGAACGAGTAAAACGCAACGGTAAAAACTCCGCAGACGCCGGATTACTCGGTCAATACCTCGATGCCGTATGCGCCAAATACGTCGATCGCTATAAAGAGATGATCGGACTCGACGACAAGCGCCCCGGCACATACGATTCGGCGCTCGACGTCGATGCACTCGACGTTCTGGCACAACTCGTCATGGCCGAAATGGGCATTCCCAACGCCGACCTCGCCGCCGCTCGCGCCTACTTGTCGATTCTCATCGAAAACGAACATCTCCCGCTACAAAATCAGCTCAACGCCGACGAACTCGGCGCCCTGCGCGACCTCTTGTTTAGCTATTTCGGCGGCAGCGACGCCGTCAACGACCGCGGCGCCGAAGTCCTCGAACTCATCGAGCACAAATTTACGAGCGGATGCTTCTCGCAGGCAAAAATACTGCTCCAAATCTTCGAAACAAACCACGAAACGCGACAAAACAACGAGCGCAACCTCTACTACGAAGAGATGATCATGCGCATCGACGGCGTCCGTTCTGCCAACGTCAGCGGCATTTCGAAAGAACTCGTCGATGCCGCATGCGCCGACGATGCCCCCGACGAAGCCATCCTCGCCGCTTTCGACGCGTGCGCCTCGAACGCCAACATCCATTTCGACCTCTTCTTGCGCGACCTCAACGAAGAAGCACGCTGGAAAGACGCCATCGCGCCGCTGTCGCAAAACGTCCAAAACTACATCCTCGAATACGTCCCCGTCGTGCGGTGGCGCCAACTCGGCACGCTCAAAGAGCCCCTCATCAACCAAATCAACCGCCACATGGTCTTCGAATCGTTGCGACGATACGTCCAGCAAAAGCTGCGCATGTGCTACTTCATCCTACTGGCAAGCGGCATCACGGGCTATGAATGGTTCATCTACGCCTTCACGAACTGGAGCCGCGACATCTTCAACGTCGACGTGCGAGAAATCTTCCCCGTCCTGCACCGCCTGGCACTCGTCGACGGCATGTGCCTTCAAGAAGTCCTCGACGTCACGCTCGAACGCTACTACGGGCCCGCCATGAACGACATCGTCCTCGACGCCTACGAGCTCGACAAAGCTTTCCGAGAATCCGTCCGATTCATCCTACAAACCGACATGTCGATGTTCCCCATGGGGTACTACAATTTTGGCGACTTCCTACTCGACCGCATCCTCCCATTCCCATACGAAGACCCATACTTCGCCTGTCGCCTCCATTTGCTCATGTAATTATGTTCAAAAAACTCTCTCTCATCGCCATCTTCATCGTCACCATCTTCTCGACAACGGGCTGCCGACTCATCTTCGAACCCGACGTCGACGCCGTCAGCCGCCTCTTCGCCAGCATGCCCACCGGCGAAAACCGCGTCGTGCGCGAACTCTGCGACGGCGAAGAAGTCTGCCGACAACTCAACTCACTCTACGGTCTCGTCAAATCCGAGTGGTACAACGCTCAAAAGGGATTCTACAACATCAAACGCGTCGAAATCGCCGAAGATACCGGCTACTCATACGTCTACGTCGACATCAAACTGCGCGACTCCGCCTCAGGGCGCGAAAACTTCCTCCCACTCGTCTTCGAAATGGAACGCATCAAACTCCGATGGCACATCTACTCCGTCGACGGACTCCCCGAATTCCTCCGACGCGCCGAACGCGAACGCGGCATCCTATAATCGCACGCCTTAAACGAACGAACGCTTCGTAGCCATACTCGGTGATTGACGATCTTTTTTCTTTTTCTTTTTTTTGAGTAAGGTGGGGGAAGCCTCCCCCTACGTCTGGCACGCGCACCGCCGCCGCCCGACGGCGCGGTACCAGCCTACCCCCTCTACGTACCCCCAAACGATTCGATATTCAAAGCCTCTACTCCTCCGCCCCCTTGCGCAGGGGGCAATCCCTACAAGGCATCATCTGGAGCTAATCATGACAGAACTTCCCGTTATCCTCATCGCCGATGACGACCCCGATCTACGAAGACTCGTCAGAATGTATCTCGAATCGTCGGAATATACCCTTATCGAAGCAAATTCCGGCACCGATGCTCTCGAAAAAATACTCATCGAATGCCCCGACCTCGTCATCCTCGACGTCATGATGCCGGGCATGACCGGGTGGGAAATCTTGCGCTACATGCGCACAAAATCTGGTTACGCCGATATCGCCGTGCTCATGCTCACTGGCATCGGTGCCGCGCTCAACGAAATGAGCTCCCCCATGTATGGCGCCGACGATTACCTCGATAAGCCTTTCCAAGAAGCCGAACTGCTCACGAAAGTCAGACGACTACTCTCGAGTCAACGCGACAACAAAAAAGGATAACCATGTCTGTCGAAGATTTCGAAGCTCGAATCGAATACGTCTTTGAAAATAAGTCTTTGATCATGGCGGCATTGACGCATCGTTCCTATGCTTTTGAACACGCCAATGCCATGCAAAACAATCAGCGCCTCGAATTCCTCGGCGATGCCATCCTCGATTTCATCATCGCCGACGACTTGTGCCTACGCTATCCAAAAGAACGCGAAGGCGAGCTCTCGCGGCTTCGTAGTCGCCTCGTCTGCGAAGGGGCACTCGCCATCTTGGCGCGAAAACTCGGCTTCGATAAAGAAATTCGAATGGGAAAAGGCGAAGTATCGTCGTCGGGCATGATGCGAGATGGAACCCTGGCCGACGCCTACGAAGCCGTCATCGGTGCCATCTATCGAGACGGTGGCATAGAGCCCGCACGCCGATTCATTCTCACTCATCACAAAGAATTCCTCGACGATCCCGATGGCCAATGGCTCGCCAGCGACGATAAAACGCGACTACAACTCCTCGCTCAGGCCAATCACAAAGCCGTCGTCTACGAGACGATCCGACAAGACGGCCCTAGCCATGCCCCGATGTTCGAAGTCGCCGTCTCGATCGATTCCAAACGCATTGCCACTGGCGCCGGACGTTCGAAAAAAGAAGCTCAACAAGCCGCCGCCGCCGCCGCACTCAAACGCCTCGATCCCAATACGGGCGATGTCTGCATCTAGTATCGCAATAACATCGATTCAATTCGCTTCTGTATCGCATCCACAACTACATCGCTTCGCTGCATCATATTTAATTGCGCAGGGGTTGATTTGTATAAAATTCAAAACGACAAAATATATCCATTATATTCCATCGATTGCATCGATAATTGCCAAATAATCCGAGCCATTCGCGGTGGTATTTAGGCGCGTTTTTGTTGACGATAGTCGCTAAATATCATAAAATTGCGCAGTTTTTGGTGTGAAGTCGGCACTATAGCCGGCGCGCATCATCGCCAATTATCGGCGATGCCTATGTCGTTTGATGCACAGCGAACAAATGGTGAGTGCCCGCGATGGCGCTCGATGCGAAGATATATGCGTGGTGGAGTTGACGTATCTTGCAAGCCGTCTGTCCTAAATGTCGATGCCAGTTACCTCAGATAGGTTACCGTTGTGAGAATGACGGGTGGTATGGCGTCGACATTTCCGAGCTCGATTATCCCGATACGGTCGTCGGTCGACCGCTAGCCGGCGCGTTCTATGCGCTGCGACGCATCGGTCAGGGCGGCATGGGAACCGTCTACGAAGGGCGACAAATCCAGTTCAATCGCGTCGTCGCCATCAAAGTTCTATCGACGGCACACCTCAGCGACGAACAAGTCTTCGCCCGATTCGAACGCGAAGCACGAAGTATCGCTCGCGTCAATCATCCAAACGTCGTCAAACTCATCGATTCCGGATTCGAAGCCGGCAACTCGATCGCCTATATCGTCATGGAATACGTCAAAGGCATCGAGCTGTCGAATATCCCCGCCAGCGAACTTTCGGGGCAATTCATCGCACATATCGCCTACCAGGTGCTCAATGCCCTAGCCGAAGCCCATGCGATGAACGTCATCCATCGCGATCTCAAGCCCGATAACATCATGATTACGAACGAGAACGGCGACCCGCATTTCGTCAAAGTCCTCGATTTCGGGCTCGCCGCACTCACCGATCGCGCCAAAATCACCATGTCAGGGCAAGCCCTGGGCACGCCTTGGTATATGTCGCCCGAACAAGCCACTGCCTCGGCCGTCTCATTTTCTTCCGATATCTACTCGCTCGGTTGCATTTTATACGAGCTCGCCACGTCGAAACCGCCTTTCCCCGGTAATCGACCGTTCAACGTCATGATGCAACACGTCAACGCACAAGTCCCACCCATGATCACGCGCCCCGAGGCCGAAATCAGCGCTGACATGGTCGGATTCATCTTGCGCTGCCTCGAAAAACAACCACAAAATCGATACCAAACCGCTAACGAAGCCCTCAGCGCTCTCTATATGTTGCCCGAATGGATGGTCGATGGGCAATCGACGCCGAGCCAGTCGCTACTCCAAAGCATGCGACAACTCTCACAGCTCTCCGATATCCGTTCCGATATCTCGAGTAGCATCACGGGCATTCTCCGTTCGGGCGAAATGCGATCCGTCGGGAGCCGACCGTCGGGCGCGATTTCTTCTAATTCGGGCGAAATCATCGTTCGATCCGACGAAATATCGGTCCGCTCGGGCGAAGTCATTTCACGCCCCGGCGATCCAGCCGTCCGTTCGGGACGCTCGTTCTCCCTCAATATCCAAGGATTAACCGAAAGCGGTTCTCACCCCCGTCAATCCCGACAATTTCACTCCGAATCGATCGTCCAATCACTCATCTCTTCGTCGCCCGAAAACCCCAAAGTCAACTCCCAAGAGCTTGCCTACATATCCGACCCCGACGGACGCCTCGCTTCGATGGAATCTTTCGTCGAAGAAAAGTTTAAGTTCATCGTCGCCATCGCCGTCGTCATCATCGCCGCCCTCATCGTCGCAATTATATACCTCGCCACGCGCGGTGCGTAGTGCAACTATCCTTTATTTTTCATCCCAAAGCGGGTAGAGTGCCCACCGCTTTGCTCGCGCCCTGTTTTGCGCAGTCGCGCAAGCCTGGGCGCCGATCTACCTGCTGTTATCTGATTCTTTACTCAACGAGGAACAATGTCTAAGAAACAGGCTCAATTCAAAAAAGTCGATACTTGGATCGATATCGTCAAAAACGAACACGAAGTGCTCGATTTCTGGAAATCCGCCGACATATTTAACAAATTGCGATCCCGCAATAAGGGCGGCAAAAAGTGGTCGTTTCTCGACGGTCCCATGACCGCCAACAATCCCATGGGCGTTCACCATGCCTGGGGGCGGACGCTCAAAGACGCCTTCCAACGATACCACGCCATGAACGGCGAAGAACTGCGATACCAAAACGGGTTCGACTGCCAAGGGCTATGGGTCGAAGTCGAAGTCGAAAAAGAACACGGATTCACATCGAAACAACAAATTCGCGAATACGGCATCGATAAATTCGTACAAGATTGTAAAGATCGCGTCAATAAATGCGCCAAACGCATCACCGATCAATCGATCCGACTTGGTTATTGGATGGATTGGGATAATTCCTATTTCACCATGTCGGAAGAAAACAATTATACGATTTGGTCGTTCCTCAAAAAATGTTTTGAAAAAGGTTTGATCTATCGCGGACACGATGTCATGCCTTGGTCGGGGCGTAGCGGTTCGGCTTATTCACAAATGGAAGTCATCGAAGGCCGTAAATATATCGCCTCGCTCTCGCTCTTCGTCAAATATCCACTCATCGACCCAGGACACGAAGGCGAAAACCTCGTCGTTTGGACGACGACACCATGGACTCTGAGCTCTAATATCGCCGCCGCCGTTAATACAGAACTCGATTATATTAAAATTCGTTCCAATCAAGATGGCGAAATATATATATTCGCCGCCGATAACTTGAAATTTCAACGTCTCGAAAAACAATATAAAGAAAATTGGATCGAAGGCGTTCCAAAACTCAAAACACTCGATCAAATCTTCAAAGAACGCGGCGGATACGAAGTCGTGGGCACGGTCAAAGGCGCCGACCTCGTCGGCCTACGCTATCGCGGACCATTCGACGACCTCGAAGCACAATCGATCCCCGGTGGCTACCCATTCACCGACGAAAAAATCGCCATGAGTGCCATCGATGCACACAAAGTCATCGACGGCGGCCGCGACGACCGCGGCGCCGCCACCGTCACCATCGGCGAAGGTACGGGCATCGTCCACATCGCCCCAGGCTGCGGCGACGTCGACCACGTCCTCGGCGTCAAACTCGGCCTACCACAACTCGCACCGCTCGACGAAGCCGCTTGCTTCCTCCCCAAATTCGGTTTCCTCACGGGCATGAATGCGACAAAAGACGAAACGCGACAAGCCGTCGTCGCCGAGCTCAAGAAAAAGAACATCCTCATCGCACAAGAACTCTATCCACACGTCTACCCTCACTGCTGGCGCACCGGCGAAGAACTCGTCTTCCGCATGGTCGACGAGTGGTATATCAATATGAATTGGCGCGATAAAATTATCGCAGTCGCCAAAGATATCGAATGGATCCCCGCCTTCGGCAAAGATCGCGAAGTCGAATGGCTCACCAATATGCGCGATTGGATGATCTCCAAAAAACGATTCTGGGGCTTGGCCCTCCCGATATGGGTATGCGACGAATGCAAAAAGTTCGACGTCATCGGCGGGCGCGATGAACTCAAAGCTCGCGCCATCGAAGGATGGGACGAATTCGAAGGACATACGCCCCATAAACCTTGGATCGACAAAGTCGTCCTCAAATGCCCACACTGCGGCGCAAAAATGCACCGAATCGAAGACGTCGGAAACCCATGGCTCGACGCCGGCATCGTCCCCTATAGCACCGTCAAATACAACGAAGACCGCGACTATTGGAAACAATGGATGCCCGCCGACCTCGTCCTCGAATGCTTCCCAGGCCAGTTCCGCAACTGGTTCTATAGCTTGCTCGCCATGAGCACGATGATGGAAGACATGAAGCCGTTCAAAACGCTCCTAGGCCATGCCCTCGTGCGCGACGAAAACGGCCAGCAAATGCATAAATCGACGGGCAATGCGATATGGTTCGACGATGCCGCAGAACAAGCAGGCGCCGACACCATGCGATGGCTCTACGCTCGACAAGACCCAGAAATCAACCTCAATTTCGGCTACGGCCCATTGCGCGAAGTCCGCGGCGGCTTCATCAACACGCTCTGGAACACCTACGCCTTCTTCGCCAACTACGCACGCCTCGAAAACTGGGTCTACCCCGACGCCCCAACCCCATTCGACGACCGCACGCTCTTCGACCAATGGATCCTCACCGAGCTCCAACTCCTCATCAAAAAATGCCGACACGGATTCGAACACACCGACATCCGATCCGCCGCACTCGCCATCGAAGCATTCGTCGAAAACCTCTCCAATTGGTACGTCCGACACAACCGAAAGCGATTCTGGAAAATCGAAGAAAACGACGAAATCAAAGCACGTGCCGCATTCGAAACGCTCTTTGAATGCCTCCTCACCGTCGCAAAACTCGTCGCACCCATCCTCCCATTCCTCGCCGAATCGATCTACCAAAACCTCGCCAATGGCGCCCTCGAAAACCCACAAGAATCCGTCCACCTCGAAATGTACCCCACCGCCGACGAATCCAAAATCGACATGGAACTACGCGACGAGATGGCAGCCGTCGAGGCATTCACAAAACTCGCTCTCAGCGCGCGCGAAGCACAAAAGCTCAAAATTCGCCAGCCGCTCTCGAAGATGATCTTGGGCCCCGCCGACGACATCGGACTCAAAGCCGCTCGCCGCTTCCAAAACATCCTCAAAGAAGATCTCAACGTCAAAACCGTCGAAATCCTCGCACCCGGCACGCCAAGCCCGCTCGATTACGAAATCAAGCTCAACTTCCGCGCCGCCGGCCCTAAATTCGGCAAACAAATCAAAGAAGTCTCGGCCGCCCTCACCGCAAATCACGACCTCGTCATCGCCAAAGCACGCGCCGGCCTCCCCGTCGAACTCACCATCTCGACCGGCACCATCGTAGTCGCCCCCGACGAGCTCATCATGCAAGCTCTCCCCAACCCCGACCTCGCCATCGCCGAAGAAGCCGGCTACTGGACCGCTTTCGACACGCACATCACCGAAGACCTACGCATCGAAGCATTCATGCGCGACGCCATGCGAAAATTCCAACTCACGCGAAAAGAAATCGGCCTCGAAATCGAAGATCGCATCCGCATGACGTATCAAACAAATTCTCCCACACTACTCAAAATGTTTGAAACATGGGGCGATCACATGAAACAAGGTCTGCTCTGCCTCGAACTCATACAAAGCACAACGCCATTGCAAAATGCATTCGCCATCGAAGGCGAAGATATGACTTTTGATATTGTGAAAGTATGACAATGGGGGCTGGCTATCGGCTTTGCCGATACGCCCGCCCATCGCCCTATTGGCTAAAGCCAATACGGGCTCTTGCTACGCTATTGCCCCCCAAGGGGGGCAATACGCTCCGCTGTCGCCCTATTTCGCCCTGCGGGGCTCAATACGGGCTTCTGCACATGCTATTGCGCAAGCGCAATACGCATGGATAAGTTGTACACCATTTAAATCTTAATGAGTAAACACAATGGGAAATGCATCTTATGGCAAGGGTTTTCATGAAGGCTCAGAAAAAGTTTTCATGAAGGCTCAAAAAAAGGTTTTCATGAAGGCTCAAAAAATGGAATTGTTAAAGGCATCGTTGGGACTTTGGTCGCTGGTGCGATCGCAAAGTTATTGACATCTATAATTAGAGAGAAAATCAAATAATTCTTTTTGCATTACTTGTGCATTATTGATATCCAATCATTCAATCATTTGTCATCTCGGCAACCCCTAACGGGGTTTATATGGATTTGGGTATCCTTTAACCCCCGGCGTTGCCGGGGGCTACTCGCGGCAACCCCTAACGGGGTTTATATGAATTTGGGGTTGTTATATCCCCCGCCATGCTGGCGTTCCATTCCCCGAGCCAAATCAATCACCGCCCGCAACGCGGGCGTCTTTCCCCCCTCGCCACACACAGACGCCCGCGCTGCGGGCGTCTTTTCCCCCTCGCCATTTATGGAGAGGGGTGGACGACAAGCCGGGGGTGATGTCAGAAGCTAGGATGTGATGTCACATTTCCCCGTCTCATCATCAAAAATGAAATCCGACGTGAACGACCGTTTGCACAGCGTGAAAGCCAGCCCCAGACTCACCGCTTTTTAAAGAAATCGCCAAAGAATAATCCAAAGCAATCCCCAACGATATGAGTTGAGTAACTCGAAAATCAAAATCAAATCCAGCCATTAAACCAAGTGTATGAAAATTGGGTGGGTTATCGCGATCCTCACTCGTATCCTCAATGTAATGATACATATAACCAACGCCAAGTCGTTGGGAAAACTCAAAAAGGCTCGATTCATAATATATAAATTGATGCGTCCAATACGTCACTGAGCGATATACACTTCGAGTGTTATCACACCCTATCGACACGCGTTGTTCAACGCCCATACGGTAAAATGAAGCAAGGCGATAGTCAAACGCCAATTGAAAATCGACGAAACCCCATCCGTATGGCAAAATATAACTACCAACACCTACTAAAACTCGCGCCAAATCATCTCTATCTTGCTTTTCAATAACATCTTGTGACGATTGTCGCGCCATATCGCCGTCGCTATTTTGAATCTCATCCGAATATGCGCAAATGGGGAAAAGAGTAAAAACGACGATGGCAAAAAAGCTTATAATTCTATATATATGTATGTGTTTCACCATACTAGTCTCCTGATAACCTGAAAATCCATTTTTTCATCCAGCATTATTCCCGTACCTCCCCCCAAAAAAGCCAAAGCAGACCAAATTCCGCCCCCCAAAACGACCTTTAACTTCAGCTGTTCTCTCATTTTTTGCTCCTACAGCACAACATACACCACGGCATCGATGCCGACACGCGAACCGCATTTCGACATACACTTCGCCTGCACTCTAGTGAAGTACCACCGCAAAAGCAAGAATAGATGATACACTTGCAAACCAGCAACGCACTACATCGAAGAGATGATGCATAGTGATATTGTAAACAAAGGTCGAATCACGAGATCGCCATTGCAATTAAATCTTTGGCTGTGTCGTACCGCGCGGGCGCGTTCCCTTCTTCTTGAGATAATAATCGACAGCCTTCTGGTGTTCGGCATACGTCTTCGAAAAGTAATGCTTTTTCGATCCATCTTGCCGAGCGACGAAATAGAACAAGCTAAAGGCATCGGGGCCTTCGTATGGCTTGAGCACTGCTCGCAACGACGCCTGCGACGGCGTATCGATAGGGCCTGGCGGCAAACCCGCGACGACATACGTCGAATACGCATTGTCGGGATCTTTACAACGATTGGGCGTCGGCTTTTCGCCCAATTCCTTGGGCGGATATACACACGTCGGGTCGGACTGCAACTTCATCTTTTTGCGCAAGCGATTGAAAAAAACTCGCGCCACTACTGGCCTCTCCCCATCTAAAATCGCCTCCTTCTCGACGATACTCGCTAAGGTCACGATCGCGTGATCGCTCATTTGCCGTTCGCCCGCGTTTTCATAAGCACCGCGATTCTCTTCGACGATGCTCTGCCATTGCAATCGCCAACGCTCGTGCATTTGGCGTATCACCTCTTGCGGTTGAACACCGGGCTCAAACGTATAAGCGCCTGCCGCCAAATACCCCTCGAGCGATGGAGCAGGAATCCCGAGTTCGGCGGCAAACGCTTCATCGGTCGACAATCCGATAAACAGCGTTTCATCGGCAATTCGGTTTTCTTGCATTCGATGCGCGATGTCGTAGATGTTCATGCCTGGCAAGATTTGAACCGTCAATCGAGCATATTTCCCTACGCGTGCCAAAAGATCGGGCAATTCCGTGGGTTTTATCCCATCGGTGAGCACGATCGTCCCTGGCTGAATGCGCTCCGCCAATCCGCTATTCTTGAGCACATAGAGCATCATCCATCGATTCTCGACGATCCCAGCTCCGGCTAGAATATCGACGACGCCTTTGGCGTGCGTTCCTGCTGGGATTTGCACGACGCGCTCCGATGAACCGAGCGACAAAGGCGTTTCGATAAATTGGCGATATTCGATATAAGTCCACGCACCGATACCCGCAACGATCGACAATAAAATGGCAAAGATGGCGAGTATTCGGCGCATTTCGGACTATTTACAGTGATTGGCATCTAAGAGCCAACGCTTCTTGTCGGCGTTGAAATTGTCTTCGACGACATTTTTAAACGTATCGCCATAATTCCAAACACCAGCCTTAGCCGCAATAGCTTCTTTTTCGGCTACGCAATACGCGCTGGTGCGCTGCGAAGTAAAGTCCGTATAGGCCATGGCATAACCAGCACGTACAGTTTCTTCGGCTAGGTCGACGATTTTTCCACCACTTCTGACCTTGATATAAGCCAAAAACCGATTATTCGTCGCATCGGTCAGACACGTCGCATCGGTGGCACTACGCGTTTCGCATTCGACAAAGATTTTTCCCTCATTCTCTTCCGAGAACACGAGACTTTTGACGAATTCACCTGCTTCGTAGCCTCCTCTTTCGTTCTTCTCCTTATTCGAATAATCCTTAGATTGTTCTATATCACAAGAATTCGCTTTATAGCTCGAATCGACACTCGACACAGTTTGAGCTTTGAGGCATTCAGGCGAATCGATGCCGTGCATACGTACAGTTAGCGCTTTCGATGCTTTTTTATCTGCATTTCCATCGTCGGTTATCCGAATCTTAAGCGTATCACCATCGACGACGAGTAGTACTTGTCCTATAGTCCCGTTCTTGATGATGCATGTATCTGTCTCTGTAGTACATGAGCTCGAACAACCGTCACCGTTTGCCGTATTGCCATCGTCGCAACCTTCGCCTGGATCGAGCGTACCATTGCCGCAGTTAAAATTCTTATCCTTGCCAGTGGCGTCTTCGGTCCTAAAAACGCATTTGCCTTCATCTGTAGCGATACACGTTTTAAGATTGCCATTGCGATCGGAATATTGACCATTGTAAGCAGGATCGCACACTTCCCCAGCCTCGTGCTTGCCATCGTTGCAACGCGTCTCTGGGCCGGGGTTCGGCGTTACGTTGACAACGAAATCGACTTCACCGGGTTGATCGGGCGTCGTCGTGTCTTCGACACACGTTCCCTGTTCGATCTTCTTGCAATCTGCCGAGCACGCAGCGGTGCCACCGGCTTTCCACGTCTTATTGGCGTCGAATTTGTCGCACGTCAACGACTCTGTCGCTTTCGTATCGCATACTTCGCCCTTTTCGGCGTCGACTGTACCATTGCCGCAAGCCGATGCTGGCTCGGGCGTCGTCGTGTCTTCGACACACGTTCCCAGTTCGATCTTCTTGCAATCTGCCGAGCACGCAGCGGCGCCACCAGCTTTCCACGTCTTAGTGGCGTCGAATTTGTCGCACGTCAACGGATCTTTCGATTTCGTATCGCATACTTCGCCCTTATCGGCGTCGACTGTGCCATTGCCGCAAGCCGATGCTGGCTCGGGCGTCGTCGTGTCTTCGACACACGTTCCCAGTTCGATCTTCTTGCAATCTGCCGAGCACGCAGCGGCGCCACCG
>SFMP01000209.1 GCA_004554395.1 Myxococcales bacterium
ATTGCCTGCGGCAATACGGCGCCGGGGCGTCGCCTATTTCGCTACCGCTCAATACGGCGCCGGGGCGTCGCCTATTTCGCTACCGCTCAATACGGCGCCGGGGCGTCGCCTATTTCGCTACCGCTCAATACGGCGCCGCGACGGCTATGTGCTCACTGCGTTGCGCGCATACGCCTTTTGCGCAGCCTATGTGCTCACTGCGTTGCGCGCATACGGCTGCGCCGCTTGGCATCAATCGATCCCAAGCTGATCGCGCGTAAAGTATTCGGGTTCCGATGTGTCGTATCGCAAATCTCGTTTGGGCACGAAATACACGAGCGGAGCTTCGAAAGCCTCGAGCTTGCCAAAATACTTCGTCAAACGACGCGATATCTCGACTAAGTGCGCAAAATCAACCGCATACGGCGTCTCGATAAATCCAAGGCGGAACGCCGTTTCGCGAACTTTCGCCAACGGCACGACTCCGATGATTTCGGCATCGTCGCAACTCAAAACGCCCATCGCAGCGAGTTCTCGGGCTATCCAAATGATTTCATAGGTCAAATGGAACCGACCGATGTGCTCCCAAAGACCTGTTACGACGTCGGCCATCTGCGGCTTCTCCAAGAGCGATTTCACTCCCGCTTCGCCGAGTTTGGCCAGCTCATGGCGAATCACGAGGAGATAATGGAGATTGCCCAAATCTTCGGCGCGTTGCGACATGCCACCATCTAATAACCCAATGACGATGTCGTCGACGGATTGCGTCGATCGAATTAAATTCGAATAAAATCCCATCTGTTTGAGCATTGCATACGATTGCCCGCCTTTCGTCGTATTTAATCGACCACCATAGCGGAATAATTGCATCGCCAATGCCGATAGGCAAAACAGCGCATAGACTGGATCTTCGTCGAAATCGGCTTTCGTAAAACCGTAATCGCTAGCCGAGAGCAAGCGTCCGCCGGGGCGCGTCCGCCACCAAGCCTGCACGGCATGCAAATTCTGCGCAACGAGCGATTCATCGGGGCGCAACTGCGCAATGCGCACCGTCGGCGCACTCCCAAATTCCCCTTCGTCGTCTTCGATTTCTTCGTCGTCGGCTGCCGCAAGCGCACCGCGAACGAGTTCGATCGGCATATCGTCGGCTTTGGGCACGATCGGTTGCACGACGACTTCGACATGCGTCGTCGAAATGGGCGCCACGGCCTCAACTCTGCCCTGCGGCACACGTGCCACACCTACTGCCGCCTCGGCAACCGCCCCGCGGCGGCTCTCTGCGACCGCTTCGCAGCGGCTCTCTGCGACCGCTTCGCGGCGACTCTCTGCAACAGCCTCGCGGCGGCCCTCTGCAACATCGGGCGCACTATTCGCCGGTTTTTCGGCTACGATGGCTTCGCCATCGTCGTCATCATCGCCCGATTTGGCGTCGTCGTCATCGTCGACCGATTTGTCATCGTCGTCGTCATCCGACTCGGGCATATCGTCGTCGTCATCGTAATCGTCATCATCGTCGTCGTCATCATCGTCATCATCGTCATCGTCGCCCTCGCCTTCTTCTTCGAGCAACTCGTCCATGTCGATGAGCTTGAGCTCGCCTTCGCTCGCCTCTTTGCCCAAATCGCTCAATCCCCAACGTATCCCAACGACGCGAATGTGATCACTCGCATAGAGCCAATCGAGCCACGCCTTAAAATTGAGCAACGTGACGTACTTGCCCTGATAAATGTAGCTCGTCAAATAGCGATAAAGCTCGTTCGTCGAATAAAGACGCTCGGCTATCGCATCCATGATGAACTTCATCAAAATTGGGTTCTTGTCGAGTAAGTGCTTGAACAAATGACGCTGCCGGTCGACCGGATCGACGATCGTCAAAAGACCACGCAAAAAATCATCGCACTTGACGTGCTTCTCATCCTCGATGTCGATATTGAGAAAACTCAACAACGTCTCGAATTGCTCTTTGACGTAAAAGCCGTTTTCTTTAAAAAACTTCCGCAACGCCTTGAAATCGGGCTTCGATTTGACGACAAACGACGCCACAAGTCCGAGCTTGGGCAACAATTCCAGGGGCTTACAACCCGCCAATACGGCAAAATTGACTTCTTGCATAGTGACTAGCCTTTCCGAAAAGAAAATATCTGCATGGGCAGAACGAAACGCCCCGCATTTTATATGTTTCCATTCGCCTAACGCAAGAACAATAAATATTGTTGTAAAATGCCCCGTTTCCTCTTTTTTTGTGGGGGGACCAGTCCCCCCACGCCCCCCGCAGAAGCGATTGACCCATGGCGTTGCCATGGGCACAATCGCTTCTGCACTGGGAGTAGGTGTTTGGGTTTAAGCGGCGTTTTTTGATGGCTATGGGCGGCACGGTTGGGAAATGGTGAAAAGACAATCTTTTTGCGATTCGCTGGATGCAGATGCAAGGAAGCTAGCCCGAGTACAAGGGGGCGTACAACAGTACGTTCCCGACGTACGAGCGGCGATGCTGACACAGCAGGTGCGCCAGCGAATCGCAAAAAACGGAGCCGTATGCGCGCAGCGGAGCGAGCACATAGGCGGAGCCGGTGGCGTATTGCCAAAGGCAATAGCCACCGAAAAAAGATAAAATAGATTGACTTTTTGTGTGAAATGCGCTAAGCGCGGCGCACCCTTTTAGCATGAGCATCGAGATTTCGAGCGCTAGAGGGGTGGCCTTTGTAGCCGTGGCAATTCTTTTTTCTTTTTTGTTGTTGGAGACCGTTATGGCCCAGGAAATGGAAAGTTTTGAGGCGCTTCTTGCCGAGTTCGAGCAAGCGCAAACATCTGTAGTACGTGAAGGTGAAATCGTCAGCGGTAAAGTTGTCGATTTCGTAGGCGACTTCGTCGTCGTCGATATTGGATATAAATCTGAGGGACAAGTGCCCAAAGATGAGTTCAAAGGCCCCGATGGGGAATTGACCGTGAAAGTTGGCGACACCGTCGATGTCTATGTCGAAGCGACGGAAAACGAAAACGGCCTTTGCGTATTGAGCAAGAAAGAAGCCGATAAACTCATGATCTGGGAAGAAATTGCCAAGATCGCCGAACGCGATGAAACGGTCGAAGGCACCATCATGAGCCGCGTCAAAGGTGGTCTCGCCGTCGATATCGGCGTGCGCGCCTTCTTGCCGGGTAGCCAAGTCGAACTCCGTCCGACGCGCAACCTCGACAAATTCATCAACCAAAAATATCGCTTCAAAATCATCAAGTTCAACAAGAAACGTGGCAACATCGTCTTGTCGCGTCGTGCGCTCTTGGAAAAAGAACGCGCCGTGCTCAAAGAGCAAACGCTTGAACGCCTCCACGAGGGCGCGATTTTGGATGGCGTCGTCAAGAACATCACCGAATACGGTGCATTCGTCGACTTGGGCGGTATCGATGGTTTGCTCCACATCACCGATATGAGCTGGGGTCGCGTCACGCATCCCAACGAAGTCGTCCAAATCGGCGACGAAATCAAAGTCAAAGTCCTCAAGTTCACGCCCGAAAACGAACGCGTCAGCTTGGGCTACAAACAACTCGCGCCAGATCCCTGGGTCCACGCCGCCGAACGTTATCCGACAGGCGTCCGCGCTTTGGGTCGCGTCGTCAGCCTCATCGACTACGGTGCGTTTGTCGAACTCGAAGAAGGCATCGAAGGCCTCATCCACATCAGCGAAATGAGCTGGACGCGTCGCGTCAAACACCCCAGCCGCGTCGTCAATGTCAACGATGTCATCGACGTCGTCGTCTTGAGCCTCGATACCGAAGCCAAGAAAATTAGCCTCGGCATGAAACAAACCGAACCGAATCCGTGGGAAATCCTCGAAGAAAAATACCCCGTCGGCACGATCATCAAGGGCAAAATCCGCAATATCACCGATTTCGGTCTCTTCATCGGCGTCGAAGATGGCATCGATGGTCTCGTCCACGTCTCCGATATCAGCTGGACGCAGAAAGTTCGCAACCCGAACGAAATCTACAAGAAAGGCGATGAAGTCGAAGCCGTCGTCCTCAACATCGACGTCGCCAACGAACGCTTCAGCCTCGGCATCAAACAACTCACGAGCGATCCTTGGGATAAACTCCAAGAACGCTATCCGCTCGGTTCGGTTGTCGATTGCAAAATTACGAAGATCACCGAATTTGGCGCATTTGCCAGCATCGAAGAGGGCGTCGAAGGCCTCATTCACATCAGCGAATTGAGCCGCGATCACGTCGAAGATCCTTCGCTCGTCGTCAAAATCGGCGAAACGCACAAAGCCGAAGTCATCAGCGTCGATTCCGCCGAACGCAAAATCGCGCTCTCCATTAAGCAGTTCGTCCGCAACAGCGAAAACGGTCGTTTGCGTCAATATTCCGATAACGACGCCTCGTCGACCGCTCACTTGGGCGACTTGCTCCAAGACAAATTGAGCGATTTCGAGAACAAGTAATCGTTTCAATGGCGGCTCTTGGGCCGCGCGATTTCTAGGCGATTGAGCCGTGTCGACGACGCGCACTCAGTCGCCTTTTTTATTGCGCATGGATTGCTTATATCGCCGTGGCGCAATCCTGCGATTTTAGTTTTAATGGTTATGGTCATTGTGGTGAGTCGATGGGGGCTTTGGTAGATTGGAAGTGAGCGGTCAAAGACGGTTGCTGCGCTTTTTTTTTGCCACTTTTAGCGAGTTTGTTCTATAACTCGGTGCTTGGCAAGGGTGGCTCGAATGCGCCACAAAGTGAGAAGGGAGAACGCCATGTTTGCGTGTGAAAAGTTTGCAAAAGTCGATATACGAACCGATATCCATGCGATCGACAACGAAGATCGCAGAGTTTTGCCCCTTCTCATACGTGCGGCGGCGTGTCTCAATCCCATCTATTTACGACAAGTTTCGAGTCTCAATCCACAATTCAAACAAGAAATCGAAGATACGCACTCGCAGAGGCTCATCGATTCGTTCAATATCATGGCCGGGCCGTGGGATCGCTTCGAAGGCGACAAGCCTTTCTATGGCACGATCGAGAAGCCGCTTGGCGCGGGGTTTTATCCCTCCGATATGACGCGCGATCAATTCGAAGCGTGGTGTGCGTCGCATCCCGACGACGAGGCCAAACTGCGGTCGTTTACGACTGTTATTCGACGCCAAGCCAATGGCGATTTGGTCGCCGTACCCTATAGCGAAGCCTACGCACTCGAATTGAAAAAGGCCGCCGATTTGTTGCACGAAGCGGCTCGCGAAACGCGCAATCCATCGCTTTCGAATTATCTCATGTTGCGCGCCAAAGCCCTGCTCTCGAACGACTACGCCGCGAGCGAAGCCGCTTGGATTGGGCTCGATTCGAATATCGAATTCGTGTTTGGGCCCTACGAAACATACGAAGACCAGCTCTTCGGCTATAAGGCGACTTATGAATCGTTTGTCGCCTATAAAATCGCCGAAGAATCGGCGCGTTTGCGCCATATTGCCGACCTCGCCGAGGCCATGCAGCTGGCGCTCCCGATGAGCGACGAGATGCGCAAAACGCGCACGCCGCAAGCGCCATCGCCTTTCGTCGTTGCCGATTTGCTCTCGACAGCTGGCGAGGCTCGTTTTGGCATTCAAACATTGGCGTTTGTTTTGCCAAACGATCCCGAGGTGATTGGGCAATATGGCACGAAAAAAGTCATGCTCCGCAATATCCAGCACGCCAAATTCGATGCGATATTGCGCCCAATTGCCGCGCGTTTCTTGTCGCACAAGGCGATGAGCAAAATCGGATTCGACGCCTTTTTCAGGCATACGATTTTGCACGAAACGGGCCACAGCCTCGGCGTCAAGGTCGTTGCCCACACCGGCGATTCGATTATTCAAGCACTCGCCGATGTCTATGCCCCTATCGAAGAGTGCAAAGCCGATACGATATCGACCTTCTTGTCGTTCTGGTTTGCCGAACGCGGCGAATTGACGCGCGAAGCACTCGACGAAACGTGTGCCACGCTCTTGGCAGGCTTCTTCCGTTCGTTGCGATTTGGCTTGACACAAGCGCACGCGCGAGCCAATGCCATACAGCTCAACTACTACATGGCGCATGGCGCCGTTACCATCGACGGCGCTGGCCTGTTCGATTACGATATCGATGCCATTGGTTCGACGGCAAAAAAACTCATCGCCGAAGTCCTCGACATTCAATACGAAGGTTCGCGCCAACGCGCCAACGACTTCCTCGCCCAATATGCAATACTTAGCCCCGATATTTCTTCGCGCCTCGAAGCGCTCAACGATATCCCCATCGATATCGCTTGCCAATACGAAGCCGAACGCGATGGTTTTTTCGATGCCAGCTAAATTCTCGCGCCGATTCCCCATCTATCGCGCTTGGGCTCTGTGTATGATTTCGTGCAGCGGATGCAATATCCAAGCGAGCAATGTCGCCGATCACCTCGATATGATGGCGACGATTGCCATCCGAAACATGGGAAATTGCGAGACGATGTCGGACGCGCTCAACGCCTATCTCGATGAGCATGGCGACGCCATACAAAAATCGGCGCGTTCTATCGTATCGGCACATGTAGAAGATGTGCGAGGAATGTTTCAATCGACGACGCGCATCGATATGGCTATCGAACACTGCCCTCCGACGACGATGCACCGCTTCCGCTATCGGATGGCAGAAATTCTCTTTGAGGAACCCAAAAAACAATGAATTATCCCATTATCTACGATGCCATCGTCGTCGGCGGTGGTCATGCGGGATGCGAAGCCTCGTGCGCGTTGGCACGGATGGGGTTTCGCGTCTTGCTCATGACGCTCGACATCGACCGCATTGCGCAAATGAGCTGTAATCCGTCGATTGGCGGCATTGCAAAAGGTCATATCACCAAAGAAATCGATGCCCTCGGTGGCATTATGGGGCGCATCGCCGATGCCTCGGCGATTCAATATCGAACGCTCAACGCCAGCAAAGGCCCAGCCGTTCGGTCGTCGCGCGTCCAATGCGATACGGCGATATACCGTAGCGAAATGATCCGCTACCTTTCAACCGTTCCCAACCTCGACATTGCCCAAGCCAAAGTCGAAGACGTCATCCTCGACGATGCGCGTCAAGTGACTGGCGTTTTGGCAGCTGGAGGCGTCGTCTATCGCTGCCGCACCGTCGTGCTTTGCACGGGGACTTTTTTGCGCGGGCTCTGTCATATCGGCGATTACACGTTCGAAGCCGGACGCGCGGGCGATGGCACGAGCGAAACGCTCAGCGCACACTTGAGATCGTCGGGCGTCGCTTGGCGCCGCCTCAAAACGGGCACCCCACCGCGGATCTCGCGTCATAGCCTCGATATGTCGCGATTCGAAGTCCAAAAAGGCGACGACGACATCACGCGCTTGAGCTTTTATGGCAACGCGCCTTTGCTCCCACAAGTCCCCTGCCATATTGCCTATACAAACGAGCGAACGCACGACATCATACGCAAAGCCCGCGAGCGATCGCCGCTCTTCAATGGCACGATCAAAGGCATCGGGCCGCGCTATTGCCCGAGCATCGAAGATAAAGTTTATCGATTTGCCGACAAAGACCGCCACCAAATCTTCATCGAACCGATGGGGCTCGACACCGACGAAATCTACCCAGCCGGCATTTCATCGTCGCTACCCTTCGACGTCCAACTCGATTTCATCCATAGCATCGAGGGCTTCGAACGCGCCCACGTCATCCGTCCCGCCTACGCCGTCGAATACGACGCACTCGAATCGGGTCAAATGACCCATGCGATGAATCTCCGCGCCATTCCATCGGTCTTCGTCGCAGGCCAAATCAACTGCACAAGCGGCTACGAAGAAGCCGCCGCGCAAGGTCTCATGGCTGGCATCAACGCCGCACTATGGCTCCAGAATCGCCCGCCTTTCATCTTGCGGCGCGACGAAGCCTACATCGGCGTCATGATCGACGACCTCGTCATGCGCGGCGTCGACGAGCCCTACCGCATGTTTACGAGCCGCGCCGAATTCCGCCTCTGCCTCCGCGAAGACAACGCCGACATCCGACTTTCGCCCTACGGACACCAACTCGGGCTCCTCTCCGATGCCGATTTCGCCGTTTTCGAAACGAAAAAATCGCAAATCGAACAGCTCAAACAATTCCTCGCCACGACTCGCATTGCCGACTTGGGCGATATCGACGACGCGCAATTGCCCTCGCACGGCAAACTCGCTCAAATTCTCAAAATGCCCGAAGTCACCATTGAGCGATTGGCAAACGTTTGCCCACAAATCGCGCATTTTCCTGCCTCCGTCCGTCAATCGGTCGAAATCGGTGCGAAATTCGACGGCTACATTGCTCGCGAAAACGCTCGCATCGCCGCCTTCGTCGAATTGGAGTCGAAACGCATCCCCGACGATTTCGATTTCGCCAAAGTCCACGGGCTCACCACCGAAGTGCTCCAAAAGCTCGAAAAATACCGCCCCCACAGCTTGGGCGAAGCGCAACGCATCCCCGGCGTCACGCCTGCCGCCATCAATGCCATTTGGATTATGCTCAAATAAAAGTGTTTTTTTCGTCAAATACGTCGTGAATATATATATGAATACGCACGCTCCTGACCTCACCCCCGGCCTATCGGCCACCCCCTCTCCATGAATGGCGAGGGGGAATAGATAGATTTATATGAATTATGTCACTGCTGTCCCACAAAAATGTGGCTTTATAGTTGGTTCGGAACCGATTTCTTGCTAAAAGGAAATTCGCGACAACCGCCTTTTGCAAGGAGTTCCGAACCATGACGCACTATAACACAGTTTTTCACACATTGGCAAAAATTCTTCCGAGACATGAAATTGACCGTTCAGACCGAAAATACGGTCAGGGAGACAAGCGACGCAAGTCGAGCCGATACGTCCAGTTTATAGTGATGCTCATGGCTCAGA
>SFMP01000023.1 GCA_004554395.1 Myxococcales bacterium
AAGATAAATTCATCAAAGCTATCTCACATATCGGTATACACGCTCTCACTCTCAAAGAACTACCTCCCGATAACTACGTCGTCCGGATTTCTATGCAAATCATGGGCAGCGCTCAAAAACGCGTCGAATCCATACGAAATTGGTTCAAACAGGCAAACGAATCTAAAAACTATGCTTTCGGTAGTAGCACTCTCATCGGCGCTATCCTGGGCTCAAAAGCCGAAAAAACCGAGTCCATCGCACAATCTATCGCACTCGAAACGACACCATTCTACATCGATATCAATCACGTACCACAAGAACAAACCGATATCGACATAGACGATGAGCCCAACGAAGATTATTCCATCGACGAATAACTACGCCTCGCCCTCTATCTCTTTCAATAGCCCCATACACCCATCATATATATCATCCCACGTAATATCAAAATTTCCCGTATACCACGGATCCGCGACGCTACCTCCTCCGCGCGACGTGTGCTCCAACAACTTCGTCACCTTGTTATCCGGGTCAGTGCCCACAAATCGCGTCATGTTCCGCAAATTATTATCGTCCATCGCGACGATATAATCGTAATAACTGTAATCGTATTTCGTCATCTGGCGCGCCGTCTTCCCTTGGCACGATATACCTTTGGCCGCTAACTTCCTTCGCGCTGCCGGATACACCGCGTTCCCTATCTCCTCCGTACTCGTCGCCGCCGAAGCTATCTCATACTTCTTGCTCAAATTCGCCTTCGATACGATATCTTTCATGATAAACTCTGCCATCGGACTACGGCATATATTGCCATGACATACGAATAAAATCTTTGTCATACTCTTTCTCCTTTCTTCTTCCTACACATGGCGACTATCTCCTCGAAGAGATAATCGCAAAATGAATTTACGATCCCGTCGGCTTGTCACCGACGTGAAGATGGCGACTCTTTAGCTCGTAATGCGTTCCGAGTATTAAATTGCTAAAGAACATCTCCACGTATTTCAATAACGTCCAGCCACGATTTCAATTAACGATATTTATCGATCTTTAAATAAAAATTGCTAGCGCGTTCTGCCCCCATCGTCGAATATTTCCCGTGCCCCGGTAATATCTTCACATCATCGCCGAGTATTGAAAGTAATAAATCGAGCGATTGTCGCAAAGCATGACCATCGCCGCCTTCGAAATCGGTGCGACCTACACTACCTTTGAATAGCGTATCACCCGTAAAACAAAGCCCATGCTCGGCAATATAAAAACAAACACCACCAGGCGTATGACCCGGCGTCGCTATCGTCCGAACTTGCAATCCACCAACCGAAAACTCTGCCGACTCCGCCAAATCATCCGTACGCCTCGGCATGGGCACCACAGGCACGCCAAACATCTTACACATATCCGGTATGTGCTCCACCACGATATCATCAGCTCGATGATATGCCACATGGCCAATTGAAACCCCATCGGCAAGCCCCTGCGCTCCTGCTATATGATCAATATGCGCATGTGTAAACAACATCCAATCAACCTGTGCATCATGACTGCGCAAACACTCCACAAGCGCGTCTACCTCTCCACCAGGATCGATTACTGCCGCTTTGTGCGTCTTCTTACATATTATAATATACGTGTTGACGCCAAAACTCCCTATACAATGGCGTATGACTTTGTAATCTTCCGTCTCAAACTCATCTTTGAAATGTAACATGTTCTATCCTTTCAAATGCGACGCCAAAAATCGCAACAATACTGGCGATGTCCTTGCAAACGCGCCTTCAAGCACGCCATAAACGCGCCTCCGCGCCTTTCAAGACGCCAAGCGCCCCCTCATTATTCCAACTCTCGAAAAAATATGCTACACCAATCATCGTTTGGTCGCTTTCGGCAAATCGCCGCGACCCACACACTACGGAGATTCTATGAAACGACTTCTACTCGCCTCGCTAGCCACACTCGCCATCGCCGCAACAGCCTGCGCTTCGTCCGTCGCCATGCCTCGCAACGACGCCGATTTCCGCCTCTTTGTCGACGTCACACCAAAAGATGCCACCATCCTAGTCGACGATGCCGCAGTCGGCAACGGCATCAACACCGCCGAAGTTCCACTCGAAATCCTCGCCGGCACTCGACGCATTACCATCATTCGTGACGGCTATCATACTTTCCGAACGACCCTCGAATATATACAACCTGGCGAAACTTATACCCTAAAAACAACCCTCATTGCCTCAGAATTTTAATATATATATACATTTATTTACATGCTTCTCTCTTTCAATACGGGCTCATTTTTCGCCCTATTTCGCTCGTCGCTCAATACGGGCTCATTTTTCGCCCTATTTCGCTCGTCGCTCAATACGGGCTCATTTTTCGCCCTATTTCGCTCGTCGCTCAATACGGGCTCATTTTTCGCCCTATT
>SFMP01000210.1 GCA_004554395.1 Myxococcales bacterium
ATTTGAAAGAGAGACATAAAATGCCGAAGATCGAACGATTGAAGCGATTTGGACTGATGACGGCGCGACGCGATATCGCGAATTTGAAAGAGAGACATAAAATGCCGAAGATCGAACGATTGAAGCGATTTGGACTGATGACGGCGCGACGCGATATCGCGAATTTGAAAGAGAGACATAAAAAAAACGTGCATTGTTGCAGATCGAACGATTGAAGCGATTCGGTGCGAGGGGGCGGCGCGATGTATCAAACGGACAAAAACGACGTATAGAGCGAATATATTATATAGATAGAAATATAGAACGGGCATGGAAAGTATGACAAATTGTGCACAAATCATCATCAAAGATTTGATCTTATTCGGTTATCACGGGGTTTATCCCGAAGAAAGCACCCGAGGAACGCAGTTCAAATTGAGCTTAATCGCCGATATCGATCCCGATTTACATGGGTTTTATACCGATGAAATCGGCGATACGGTCAATTATGAAATGATCGTCGAACGCCTGCAAATGTGCGTGACGAAGCGGCGATACAACTTAGTCGAACGCCTTTGCCAAGTGATTGCCGAATCGGTCTTAGAATTGCCCAATATCGATGCGGTCGACATTACGGTCGAAAAGCGCATCGAAGGGCTCACTCCCGAACCGCAATGGATTGGCGTGCGAAGAGTCGTGCGCAAAGACTAGCGCTTGCCGACGCTTAAAATTTGCCATCGCGAGCGAAGTCACGTTAATAAAGCGAGCCATTTGGCGGCTTGCCGTAGCCATTTGGGGGGCATGCCGTAGCTGTTTTGGGCTGGCATAGCGGTTTTGGGCTGGCATAGAGATTTGATCGATGCATGAGTAGTTTTGATCGATGCATGAGTAGTGTAGATGCATGAGTAGTAGCGCGTCGAAAGTAAAATGGAAGAGAGCCCGATTGGCGTTTGTCATCGTGTGTACGATAGCCGTCATCGTCTTATCGCTCAGCTATGGATTGCGTTCGAGCTACTACCTCGCCGCGCGTCTGACGCCAAAACTCGCCGAACTCGGCGACGCAGTCGGCGGGGAATTTCGATTTCAGACGATTCGAGCCATGGGCTTTACGGGAATCGTCTTGGGCGGCGTCGAATTCGTGCCAAACCTCGACCAAGCACACCCCATTTCGATGAATTCGGTCACCATTTATCCCGCGCTATTGGGCATGTTCGTGGGCGATCTCAATGCATCGCTCGTCGAAATTCAAGGCGTCGACGCCAAAATCGACCTCAAAAGCGATAGCGCCGACCGCACTTGGATCGATCAACTCGTCCAATCGGCGAGGAATGGAAACGTCGCCATCGGCAGCAATCTGGCCGTTTCGGGCGCCTCGAAACAACTCCCCGAAATCGCCTGTTTCGACTGCCACATCGAAGCCGTCTACGAAGATTATTCCGTCGATATCCACGCCGTAAAACAACGGCTCACCATTACATCGCGCGATCCGGCGACGATTGAGCTCGATTATTATCCCATCGACGTTTGCCTCAACCATACATCGCCCATCGATGCTTTCGCATTCAATGCGCCATTCGATTTGGGCGGCAATGTCCCCAGCAAACTCGGCAAATCGGCCAATGGCGACGATTCTGCGCCAAACGACAAAACCATCACAAAAAACGACAATACACCTACAGAACTCGGCAAATCGGCCAATGGCGACGATTCTGCGCCAAGCGGCAAAACCATCACAAAAAACGACGATACACCTACAGAACTCGGCAAATCGGCCAATGGCAACGATTCTGCGCCAAGCGGCAAAGCCGTGGCGCAAGGCGGCAATGCCCCTGCATCGACGTGTTTCCAAATGCGTATGTCGGGGATTTCCTATGCCGATAGCCTCTATATTCCCGCCCTCTCGATAAGCAATTACGACACGAATGGCGTGACCATCCGCGAGCTCGGGCTCGTCGGCGCAAAACTCGCTCAAAACGACGAACGCGTCATTCTCATCGTCGACGACGGAAAAATTAGCGCCACGATTGCAGAAGATTCAACATTTGGACGGTTTTCGGGCGATTATTTGTTCGATTTCTCGAATATCGAAATTTTATACACCAAGGTAGCGAATCGCATCGGCTTTGGAATCGAGCTTCGCGATCCGTCGAAAGCCTCGGCAAAGATATTTGGCGGCTACGATATCAAACAAGAATCGCTCGGAATTACATTCGAAGCGAACGATTTCGATCTTGCACCGTTATTTCGCCGCGCCAGCTTTAGCGATGCATTCCGCATCGATTCGCTCCCCGTCAGCGGGAAAGTCGCATTGACCGCCTACGACAAGGGCAAACTCGGCAAATTCGATTTCGACGCCAAAGTGACTTCGGGCGCCATAACGTCGAAAGTCCTCGCGCGCGACCCGCTCACCGCCATCGATTTCGAATTGCGCGGGCAACTCTGGTACAATCCCGATCGCACGTTCAGCCTCAACGACGCCCACGCACGCCTCGGCAAAATCCCCGTCGATTTCAGCATTTCTCACGTGCGCCCCGTCGAATCCGACCAAAACATATTCCGCCTCCACGTCGAAAGCGCCGCCAACGCCGAAGATTTCATTCCATCGTTGCCCGCCGGCTTCGCCCCATTGCTCAGCGGGTACAAACTCACCGGTCCCTACACCGCCCAACTCGACCTGGCCTTCGACGAAAACCGCCCCGACGACCTCGCGCTCAACGTCGACATCGACCTCGACCGCGTCAAAACCGAGGCATTCGACCCACGCAGCGACTTCTCGATGCTCAAAAACAAATCGTTCCTCGTGCGCATCAACGCCGCCACTGTGCCGATCGAAATCGGTCCCAAAGACCCCAATTGGGTCGGCTTCTACGACCTGCCGCGCAACACCGCCTACGCCTTCGTCGCCTCCGAAGACGGCAAATTCTTCTCCCACAACGGCTTCGACATCCGCGCCATCCGCGCCGGCCTCATCGCCAACATCAAAGCAAAAAAATTCGTCCGCGGCGGTTCCACCATCTCGCAACAAGTCGTCAAAAACGTCTTCCTCAACCACGACAAAACCGCCTCGCGCAAATTCCAAGAAGCCTTCCTCACCTGGCAAATGGAGCAAAACCTCACAAAGCTCATGATCTTCGAGCTCTACCTCAACCTCGCTCACTTCGCCCGCGACACCTACGGCATCCGCGCCGCCGCACAATACTACTTCAAAAAAAACGTCGCCAACCTCACTCTGCGTGAGTCGTTGTTTTTAGCGAGCATTTTGCCCAACCCCATCATCTTCGGCGGCCAATTTCTCGAGGGCAAACTGTCGAGCTCACGCCTGAACAAAATGATAAACGTCGGCAACGCCCTGCGCCAAACAAACCGCATCAGCGCCGACGAATGGAACGCCGCCGCGCCACTCATCAAGGAAGGCAAAATCCGTTAATCCTCGGCATTTCCGCCATTTTGCGCGACTTCTGCATCAGCGTCGCCACGCGGGCGTCGGGAACGTACCTTAGTACGCCCCCTTGCCCTTGGGCTAGCTTCCTTGAATTCGCATCAAACTGACGAAAATGCATCTTTGGAAGGCGCCCTATTTCGCTATCGCTCAATACGGGCTCTGGCTCCGGCTATGTGCTCGTTTCACTGCGCGCATACGCCTACGCAGCCCGGCTATTGCCCGTTGGGCAATACGCCGTGCCCGTTTTTGGGGTGGCTGCGACGGCAAAGTGATCGATCTAAAGTCTCTGTCGAATTTGCGCATATATCACACAAATATATCCATTTTGTCACAAATGTGCTTAAATGCGCGCGGTTTGGACGATATCATCGTTCTTTTTCTGTAGACGACCAAGGATACACATGAAATTGCGCAATTTGTGGATTTTACTTGTGTTAGCTTGTGCATGGCTTTTGCCGTCGGCAGTCATAGCACAAGACTCAAACGAAGATAACCTCACGGGGGGCAAGCTCAAACGCTTCCGCGAAAAAGTTCCCTCCTACAACCTCCAGTTTTGGCGCCCAGCGCCTAACCCGGGCGACTACCTCACGACATACGGCTCGATGATCGACAAAGAGCATTGGCGCATCACGGGTGGTCTCTATTTCAACTACGCCCATATCCCCATGGATGAAAGCGTCGAAAACGAGCGAGCGACGAAAGCCGTCATCGCAAACCCCATTTTCATGGATATCTATGCGTCGATTTCGCTCTTTAGCTGGGCAGAAATTGCCCTTGATTTGCCCGTTTTGCTCTACGAGCAAACCGATTTCAAAGCGAAAGAATACCCACTTCACAAAGCCAATGGCGTCGCGGGCGTCGGCGATTTGCGCATCGTCGTCAAAGGCAAAATCCTCGATTTGCGCGATTATCCCGTCGGCTTGGCGCTCATCGCCGACTTGTCGACGCCGACGGCACAAGATAACCGACTCATCGGCGACGATGGCGTCTCGTTTGCCATCCGCGCCGCCCTCGAATTTTCGCCCTGGACAAAGGCTCGCATGTCGTTCAACTTGGGCTACCGCTATCGCCCACATGTCAACGTCTATACATACGATATGGGGCAATCGATCATCATTTCGGGTGCCGCTTCGATTCCATTTTTCCACGACGACCTCGATCTCCTGCTCGATATGACGGGCGAAATCACCGTCGATGGAAAGAATAATAATCTCTCGGTCAAAGAACGCCCATTCGAAGCCGATTTGGCGTTCCGCTACCGATTTATCCGTGGCGATTCTTGGTATCGTGGGCTAGCGCTCACCGCCGGTCTTGGCACGGGTCTCGATTCGGTTGGCGCTCCCGATGTTCGCGTCATCTTGGGCTTGAACTTCCACTGGGTCAACGGTGGCATGCTCGGGCTCGATTACGAATACGGCGGCTACCTCACGGCCATCGATCCTTGCCCCGATCCCGAGCTCACGCCGTTGAGCCAAATCCCAGAGCGATGCCGCAATCAGCTCGTCGACTCCGATGGCGATACGATCCCCGATAAATTCGATCGTTGCCCGTTTGCAGGCCGCCCAGGCTTTATCGATGAATACGGTTGCCCGCCCGACTCCGATAACGATACCGTCCCCGATTACCTCGATCTCTGCCCCAACGAAGGCGGACGCGTCGATAAAAATGGTTGCCCGATCAAACCCCTCGATTCCGACGGCGACACCATCATCGACGACATCGATCAATGCCCATACGAACCCGAAACTTTCAACGGATACCAAGACGAAGACGGTTGCCCCGACTCCGATCCCGACGCCAAAGTCGAGCTCGCCGAAGGCAAGATCAACATCAAAGAACAAGTCTTCTTCGAGACGTCTAAGGCCGTCATCAAGTCCGAATCGTTCGATTTGCTCAACCAAGTCGCTCAACTTCTCATCGATAACCCGCACATCGGAAACGTCACCGTCGAAGGTCACACCGATAGCCGCGGTAAATACAAACTCAATATGAAGTTGTCGCAAGATCGCGCCGACTCCGTCATGCGATACTTAGTCGAGCGCGGCGTCGATGCCAACCGTCTCAATGCCATCGGCTATGGTCCCGATCGTCCCATCGAGACAAACGACACGAAAGAAGGTCGCGCAAAGAACCGCCGCGTCGAATTCGTCGTCTTGGGCTTGCCCGATACGGCACAAACTCCCGAGTCGGCCGAATAATTCGATGAAGAAAAAGGCGATTTTTTCGAATTTCTGATATAGCCTCAAGGCGTGCGAATTTTCGCACGCCTTTTCTTTTGGGTTCTCTTCCGATTTCTCTATGCTTTTTGCAACGCGCCAAAACATCTATCGAAACGCCATCTCTTCACCGATGCGCCGATTGCTCTCGATTTGTGCCCTAATCTTGTGTGCATGCCAAAGTCCTGCCGCCATCGAGCCGATGATATCGGGATCGAGCGTCGAAGACGATCAGATCTACGCTGCCGACGATTTGGCGTTCTATACAGCGATGAACGATGCCAATACACCAGAACATGGCAAAGCCCCTGCTTTGCGCGACGAAAAATGTGCACTTTTGGGAGAATCGTTTGCCCAAGCCGCAACGATAGGCGCCGCGTATGGGGCTCAAAGCAGGCTCGGCAATGCGGGCATGCCCAAAAATGCTCGCCAAACGACCGAAGGCTATTGGGTCGGCGCACAGCCCATGCCCAGCGAAATCGACGAACTCCATGCGCGAAATATCCGCGTCGTCGTCACGGCCGCAGCCATGGAATCCGATACTTTTCGCGCGATTAAATCAAAACTCGACGATCACGGTATCCGACACATCAACATACCATTTGGCGGGCGATTCCCCAATCCAAAGGCTTTCTATCAGACGATTCACGCCTATACGCCCGACCAAATCTACATCCATTGCGAACACGGCGGCGACCGATCGGGCGCCATCTTGGCATATCTCCTCGTCGTCGACCACGGCTGGACTATCCCGCGCGCCCTCTTGGCCGTCGCATTCCCCGGCAAAAACGATTCAAAACGACTCATCGAATTGCTCAAAACTCGAGGCTTCGACGTCTCCCAACCCGATATCGACGATTATTTGGGCATCTATTCCGCCGAAACAAATGGCGGTTATGGCGGATTAAAAGTCCGATCGGCGGGATATGTCAAACTCATCAATACGACGATCGATGCTGCTTTGCGAGAATTGAAACATAAAATGTAGTGTTTTGTTTCGATTTATATATATCTTCTTGGATATATATAATGTCATATCATCTATGATAATAGTAATGATTATCAAATTTCGTCTTAGCCCCTCTTTCTAACCCCGATGGGGCAAGAATGATAATTGAAAGGATAAGGACATGATCTTCTACTTTTCGGCGACTGGTAATTCGAAATGGCTAGCTCAAAAAATAGCAAAGCGCATTGGCGATGAAACGATCGATATCGAAACGATCGGCGATGTCGATGCGTATTCTCATGATATGAAATCGGGCGAAGTTTTGGGCTTTGTATTCCCCGTCTACTTTTGTGCCATGCCCGATATCGTCGAACAATTTATACAAAAGCTCAAAGTCAAAACGGGCGATCAATATTATGCCTTTGTCGCCGTGACGTGTGGCAATTCGTTTGGAACGACGATTCGGAGTTTCAGGCGCGCCATGTTGCGACAAGGGCTCACGGTCAGCGCGTCGTTCGAGCTACGGACGATCGATACCTTTTTGCCCTTTTTTCAAATCCCCGATGGCGATGCTCGCCAAAAGGCGATCGACGATTCAAGCATTCAAGCCGATATGATTTGCCGACAAATTGCCGATCGTTCAATCGGCGAATACGAACGAAAGACGTCGTTCCAAGCGGCACAATCTATTGCCCTAGGCGTGATGTATAAATTGATGCGTCACACGGCTTATTTGCACGTCTCCGATGCGTGCACGGGGTGCGGCACGTGCGCCAAACATTGCCCTTTGCATGCGATCGAAATCGATCCCGAAACGCAAAAGCCAAAATGGATACGCGATAAGTGCATGATGTGTTTGCGATGTGTCCACCATTGCCCAAAATCGGCTATCGATTACTCGGGCTTTACAAAGGGCAAACTTCGCTATCGCGCCACCTGGGACGAAGTTTAGCTCCCCCTTGGCGCCGTTAGGCGGATTGATGGGCTGTAGCGGGCAATAGAGTACAAAAAAAGCCGACGATATTTCTACCGGCGGCTTTGTGTGTTGTCATTGCCCGCGTAGCGGGCAATAGAGTACAAAAAATGTGTTGGATTCATTGCCCGCGTAGCGGGCAATAGAGTACAAAAAAGAAGTCGGTCAAAGACTACTTCTTGCAACCTTTTTTGCAAGCTTTCTTCTCGCCATCTTTCTTGGCAGATTTTTTAGCTTCGGCTTTTTCTTCTTCTTCGCAACCGTTAAGAGCGGTTTTGAGAGCGGCGGCAGCTTTGAAGCTGACGGCTTTCGAAGCTTTGATGGTGATTTCTTCTTTTGTGTGGGGATTGCGACCTTTGCGTTCGGCGCGTTGTTTCACCGTGAACGTACCGAAACCGGGGTACGAAAGACGGGAAGCGGCTTCGTCTTCGGAGCAAAGAACTTCTTTCAACGTATCGAAAAGAGCATCGACCGTTTCGGCAACTTGTTTCTTCGACACATTCTCAACTTTTTGAGCAACTTTTTCAGAAACCTTCGTAAGCAATTCAGCTTTCGTCATAACGAAATTCTCCTTAAGAGAGTAATAAAAGACGACAAAACGCGTCGGCGCTTGCCAATACTCGCGCAGTGTTACGGATTCCGCGCTTTTCTGTCAAGAAAATATAATATTCAACTGGGCTTAAATGCACGTTTTTTTGCTGTTTTTTGTCGATTTTGTCGATTTTTGCCCCAAAACGCCTCAAAACGGCATCTCATCGACGGTTTATCTACGACATGAGTCGTCTGTTTTCGTCGGCAGCACTGCGAATACGCCGCTCGGTGAGGTGTTCGAACACGTCGTTTAGGGCGCGGCCATTGTGCATATAAAAGCCGTCGAGTACGGCGAGTGATCCATCGACGAAATGGACGACAGACAGCCCGGCAGCTCCGGGAATGAGGGCGCTTCGCGTCGTCACATCGACGATCGTATTGTAATCGATATCATATCGTTTGCCATTCGTTCGCCAAACGGCTCCAGTCTTATAAAACGTGGCACTGTCGCCCAAATGGCGCAACGTCATGAGGCCCAAGAATGCAAAAAAAGTCCCTGCAATCAATAAGTAAACTCGCATGCTCATATATCCAGCGGGCACGAGAAAGTAGATAAGAGCGAGCGGTAGACATAGGGCAAGGCAAATGATGATGGCGCGAGATTTGGCCGTTTTGAACGATCGAATCGCTCGCCCGTGCATGATGTGATCTTCGATATCGTCGACGCCTTGCGGTTCTAATACGAGCGAACGACTGGCGTCGTGGACGAGTTTCATCTTTGCCTGTTCGGCTTTGCGAGCCCGTGAACCGCGCCATTTGACGACGAGTTTGGGCGTCCATATCAATATGAAGATGAACAGACCGATGAGACCAGCCGCCGGTCCCAAGAAGCTCTCTAATGCTTTCTGCATAAACGATTCCTTAGTCGGGGGCTACGGTAATAGTATGTCGATAGCTTGTATTGGCATCGAAATCGCTCACAGCAAACCACAAATAACCTTCATCGTCGGCATATTCTGCCGAAACTTTGGCTCGGGCAGTATTCGTTGCAGCATCGAATGTATTTTTGAGTGCATCGCCGGTGAGTGTCCAATCGTACCCCGAACGGCGGTCGATCGGGGCGATCGTCGGGGTGACCATGCTGGCTGGCGTCTTGATTTCGACGCTGAGATCTTTGCCTTCTGCGACCTTTGCTTTGTAATAGTGGGCATGCCCCGAGGAACTGTTCATTTTTATGTGATATTCTTTGGGGTTTGAAATCTCACCAAAGCTATCGACGAGTTCTTTTTCGGCGATCGTTTCGACCGTGACAGCATAGCCATAAGAATCGCCGCCATGATGCGTGATTCCAGGTTCGCACGATGCCGAGCCGTTGGCGTCGTCGTTATCGCTGCTCTCGACGCTGATGTAGAACCGCGATGTCGGCGCCAAAAACTCTAGTCCTGTAGAATTTGCACTGCTCGCGGCGCTGAAGATGAGGTCGGCTCCCGTCGATGACAACAAATAGATGACTGGAGAAAGTGGGCTTTTCCGAGTGGCATTCAACACCATGACTCGCATTGGCGTGCCCGGTTCGACGTCGAAACCGACGATATCGACATCGGCTCGCCCTTTTTGCGATCGAATCGAGTGGCAATTGGCATCGATATAGCCAAAATATCCGTTGGGAAATGCGCTATCGCTCATTCGATTCCCTTTGAACGGCGCTTTGTATATGTCGCGACCGTGTTTGAAGTCGTTTTCGCAAATATCGCCTTCGACGCAGTCGGCTCCGTCGTAGTTGGAACCGATGACTTGGTATCCATCGTTGGGATCGATGTGATTGCCGATCTCGGCGCATCCAAAGCCTGCCATGCCCAGGGCGATGGCTACGCCAAGCATGCTTATGTCGTACATCGTTTTCATCGTAACATCTCGGATAGCTAGAGCGTCGTCGGTGGCGCTTCGAGTTTTCGTTGGCATTTTCGCCCGATATCGGTCAGTTTTTCTTTCATTCCCAGGGCCGAATCGGGGACTTGGGCGATGAGATCGTCGATTTTGCTACATTTTTGCCCGGCATTTTGTGCCGATTGCCAGATATTTCGGAATGACGTGAGTTGTTCGCGCGATTGGGCGAGTTGATCGGCATCGCGTTGCGATAGTGTAGTGTTTTGAGCTTGGGCAAAATCGGATGTCGTTTGCGCGGCGTCGAGATTGCCGGCGTTTGCGTCGCGGATCGAAGCATCGATACATGCTCGCGCGACGCCGCGCATCAAGACTTCGCGCGCGGCGGCTTTCGATGGTTCGATGGGCGCAGGGGCGGCGTCGATAGCTGCATTCGCCGCGCCTTGCGCGGTCGATGGCGCCACGTTTGGCGCCTGTTCTTGCGCCGAGCCGCCGCCCTCCGATCCTGCCACGGGTTCGCGGCTTTCTATGGGATCTTCGCCAGGCAAATTCAAGAACGCAAACGCCGCCCCGCCCAAAGCGATAATCACGATGGCAACGATGGCAACCGTTCGCAGAACGCGATTGGGGGCGGGCGCGGCACTATCGGTGGCGGGCATTTCGATCTCCGAAATATCGCCCAAACTATAACAATCGGAGTCGTGTTCTTCGCTCGCATCGCCATCGTCGTCTCGATCGGGCGAGCTATTTTCGACGCCCGAGTCGAGATCGATTTCGAGCCCTAAATCGTCGTCGTCGCCATCGTGGATCGTCGACATTTCATCGGGCGCATTAGGTGCGAGGACAAAGGCAAAGTCTTTGGGATCGGATTTCTTCGATGTGACCGTTTTGGGATCGGATTTCCTCGATTCGACTTTGGTGGGATCGTCGAGATGGGAATCGATTTTGACCGTATTTTTGTGCATGTCATTCGGAGCCACGATCGGCGTGACGAGCGAAATCATGCCGCTTTCTTGGAACTGCATCAAATCGGCGATGACGCCCGTAAACGAATCGTATCGATCGGCACTCGCTTTCATCATGCATTTGTGGACGATGGCGCTGAGCGCCGTCGGAACGTGTTCGCCATTGGGGCGAACGAGATCGGGCAGTGGAGCGTTGATTTGCATCTGCAAAAGCCCCATGGGGGAATCGCATTCGTATGGCAGGCGATTGCAAATCATCACATACATGAGAATGCCGTATGCATAGATATCGGTTCGATTGTCGACATCGGTACCATAGCATTGTTCGGGGCTCATGAACTCGGGCGTGCCGACGATGAGGCCGTCTTTCGTCTTTCGATCGACGGGTTTGTCGAGCATTTTGGCAATGCCAAAATCGAGGATTTTGACCGAAAATCGCCCGGGAACGGTTTCCATGAGCATGATATTTTCGGTTTTGAGGTCGCGATGAATGATTCCGGCTCGGTGCACAGTGCCGAGGGCATCGGCGATTTGTAGCGATATGTCGACGATTTGACGCAGCGAAAAGACGTATCCTGATTCGATATATTGCGTGAGCGTTTTGCCGGCGACGAATTCCATGACGATGCAAATTTGCCCTTTGACGTTGAGCAAATCGTGGAGTTTGACGGCGTTTGGATGCGTAATTTTGCCATAGGAACGGGCTTCGTCCATGAATCGTTCGACGATGACTTTATCGCGATAAAACTCGGGATGGAGTTTTTTGATGGCGACGAATTGACCGGCACCGCGCTGTTTAGCGAGGTATACGACGCCCATGCCGCCGGCGGCGATGCGTTTGATAATCGTGTATTTGTTGTCGATGCATAGGCCGACGAAGGGATCGTCGCCTTCGCCGCGCGGCAACTGCGTCGCGCAATTGCCGCAAAATAGCGCCTCATCGGGGCATTGCATCTGGCATTTCGGACATTCTATCATTTATTTGTGGCTCCGTGTCTCGTAGGATTCGCCCAAAACGCCGAGCGCAGTGCGCAAAACACGTCGTTTGAGCGCCGCGAGCTTATGTTATCGACGGCCTTTTGACAATCTTTAGCTGTTTTTTGGGGCAGACATAAAGCGCCCGTATTGGCAAAGCCAATACGGGCGCCTCCCAAAGATGCATCTTCGTCAGTTTGATGCGAATTCAACTCATTCCCGACGCCCGCGTGGCAACGCTGACGCAGAAGTCGCGCAAAATGGCGAAAATGCAAAAGCCCGTATTGGCAAAGCCAATAGGGCGCCAAAAGCCGTGCGTATGCGCGCAACGCGCGTGAGCACATAGCACGGCCAAAAGCCCGTATTGAGCGTGAGCGAAATAGGGCTTCAAAAGCCCGTATTGGCAAAGCCAATAGGGCGCCAAAAGCCCGTATTGAGCCCAACGGGCAAAATAGGGCGCATCCCGCAAAAAACGAAAAAAATGCATGTCGTGAATTTTTTCTGTTGACACGATGTGCGAATGCCGCTAAAAGGCGCCTCGTTCCCGATGAGCTGAAAAGCTCAGAGGGGATGCGGAATGTGGGACATTAGCTCAGTTGGTAGAGCAGCAGACTTTTAATCTGTTTGTCGACAGTTCGATTCTGTCATGTCTCACTTGCGTCCTCGTCGTCTAGAGGCCTAGGACATCGGCCTTTCACGCCGACGACACGAGTTCGAATCTCGTCGAGGACGCTCTCCACCTTTACCGCGAGGATGTCCTCGTCGTCTAGAGGCCTAGGACATCGGCCTTTCACGCCGACGACACGAGTTCGAATCTCGTCGAGGACGCTAAGAAGTCTCAGATCGCTTCGGTCTGGGACTTTTCTTTTACGCTGGGACATTAGCTCAGTTGGTAGAGCAGCAGACTTTTAATCTGTTTGTCGACAGTTCGATTCTGTCATGTCTCATTGGAAGGATGGCTTTTGGGTCATCCTTTTTTTTTTGATTTTGAGCACGCGAATTTTTGCGCTTGGGGGGCAAAAATGCGGCTGGCGGCGGAGTTGATCGGGCGTTTGGGCGCGTCATATAGGGCGTTTGGGCGAAAAGAGATCTGTCGCGAAAAGGGCGTGTAAAAGCGAAAAAGGCGCGAAAAAGCGAAAAAAACGTTGCGTGCGCTTGGCGTGTGCTCCATACACGCAAACCGATTGTCGTAGGCGCGTGGGGGCTAGGGCGTTTGGTATCGTCGTGCGTTGCCAATAGACGCATCCATAAGAGGATTTCATGGTATTCGAAGATTTCGTCGGCATCCGCTACTTGATGGCGAAGCGCGATCGGAACATGTTAAGCGTGATTACGCTGATTAGCGTTGGCGGCGTTGCCGTTGGCGTGATGGCGCTCATCGTCGTTTTGAGCGTGATGGGCGGTTTTGAAGCCGATTTTCGCGAGAAAATAACCGGTTCCAAGGCGCATGTCGTCATCAGTGCGAAAGATGGGTATATCGAAAACTACGAAGAAATCCGGGCGATAGCGCTCAAAACGGATCGCGTCGAGGGGGCAAATGGCTATGTCGAGGCCGAAGTCATGCTCAATTCGCCGACGAATTTGCAAGCGGCGATATTGCGTGGCATCGATTATCGCGAAATCGTGACGACGACGAAGTTGGGCGATTATATCGAAGAGGGCAAGCTCGAATATCTCGAAGATCCCGATGCTTTGCCGTCGATTTCGATGGTTGGGAGCGTCGTCCAGCGCGGAACGCTTTCGATTCAAAGCGATACCGAAGATGGCGGTTTGACCGATGAAAAAGTCGATCGGCTCGAACAAGCTGGCGCACGGGCGGCGATTGCATTTGCGGGCGATAAGCATGGGGCTTGGATTGCCAAAGGCTCGCAAGAAATCGAGTTGCCCGCCGGTGTCGAAACCGCCCCCGAGACGGTCGTAGGCGACGCCAACAGCCCCCAGAATGCCGAACACAACGCCGATGACTTGACGAAAAATGGCGATATCTATGATTTGCCCGATGTCGATCCGATAGCGCCCATGCCGAGGCGGCGTAGCGCGGCAGATGTGGGCAACAATGCGACTGATGGCGATTTATCGCCCGAATTGTTGGCGGCGATAGGCGAAGATCGTTGGGTCGATTCGGAATCGTCGCCTACGGTGCGGCAGCCTGCGGCGATGGGCGATGCGCAGGCGGGCGCAACCCAATACGACCGCGAGCCCAATGCCGTTTTATTGCCGCAAAACAAGCGCACGCGAACGATGAAGGCCATGCCCGGGCTCGATGGATCCGATTCGAGTCGCCGCGTCGGCGCCATTATCTTGGGGCGAGAGCTCAAAAATAATCTCACGTTGTATTTGGGTGGCGAACTCAACATCATGAGTCCATCGGGCGATATCGGGCCGGCGGGGAATTTGCCCAAAAGTCGGCCGTTCAAAGTCGTCGGTTCGTATTATAGTGGCATGTTCGAATACGATGCGAAGATGGCTTATATATCGTTAGCCGATGCGCAGGCGTTCTTGGGTATTGGGAATGCCGTGACGGGGATCGACGTCAAATGTTCGCGTCTCGAAGATAGCAAACGAGTGCGAGATGCGTTGCGCGAAAAGCTCAAAGACTATCCGAATGTCCAAGTCGACGATTGGCTCACGCTCAATTCGAGCTTATTTGGCGCCATTATGCTCGAGAAAGTCGCCATGTTCGTCATCTTGACGTCGATTATTCTCGTCGCTTCGTTCAATATATTGTGCCTTCTCATCATGATGGTCATCGAAAAAGCGCGAGAAATCGCCATTTTCAAGGCCATGGGAGCACGCGATTCGAGCATCGTGCGCATGTTCGTCGTCCAAGGTGCCATTATTGGCGGGCTTGGCACGGCGATCGGGCTCATTCTGGGGCTTGGGCTATGCGTCATCATCGCTCAACTCGGCATCAAGATGCCAGGCAATGTCCACTACATTACGCAAATCCCCGTCATGGTCAATGCGGTCGAAGTCATCGTGATTTGTGCGGCATCGATAGCGATTAGCCTTTTAGCGACCGTTTTGCCGAGCCGAATGGCGGTCAAGCTCGATCCCGTTTCGGGTTTGCGTTGCGAATAGGCGTCATAAACCGTTGCGTCTTTCTTGACGCTCTATCGCACAATGTAATAGATCGGGGCGCTATGGTCGGTTTCCGATCATCCCACCGTTTCCTATCTAGGAGCATGACCTTACGCCATGATTAAAGCAGACAAATCAACCCCCGTCGAGATTCGCGTCGAAGGACTCAAAAAGGAGTTCTTCCACGAAGGGCGGACGCTCGAAGTGCTCAAGGGTATCGACCTCGTGCTCGAACCCGCTGCGATGGTCAGCATTCGCGGCCGTTCGGGCGCCGGAAAATCGACTTTTATGCATCTGCTAGCCACCCTCGATAAACCGACCTCTGGCAGAATACTCTTCGGAAATCAAGATATCTTCGCCCTCACGCCCTCACAACTGGCGCGTTTTCGCAACGAACACATCGGGCTCATGTTCCAATTTCACCATCTCCTGAGCGAGTTTACGGCGATTGAAAACGTCATGATGCCGGCCCTCATTCATCGGGAGTCGCATGCCCAAGCAAAAGCTCGTGCGCAGGAGCTCCTCGAACGCGTAGGGCTAGCCAATCGGGGGAGCCATAAACCGGGCGAGCTCTCGGGGGGCGAGCAACAACGCGTCGCATTGGCGCGAGCACTCATGATGAAGCCGTCGATCCTCTTGGCCGATGAACCCACCGGAAACCTCGACCAAAAGACGGGCAGCGGCATTCATCAACTCTTTAACGAACTCAATCAAACCCTCGGGCTCACCGTCGTCATCGTCACGCACGACGAAATACTCGCTCGCCGCATGCCCACGCGCCTCATCATGGCCGATGGACGCCTACTCACCGATGCGCAATATGCCGAGCTCTATACGTCCGAAGATAAAAACGTCAAAATCGAACACGGCAATTCAGCGCTCATCGAGCAAGCAACTGCATACAAATGCGATGAACAAGGGGCGAGCGACGAAACCGCGCTCCCCCACTCTAGCCAAGAAATCGCTACAGTAGCCCAAAAAAGTGCGAGCGACGAAAAAAGTGCGAGCTCAGAAACCGCGCGTTCCAATTCTAGCCAAGAACTCCATGCGGTAGAAAACTCGCCAAATCTCCCGCAATCGACCGATTCACGCCAAAAGGAAACTCCGAATGCGTAACCGATTTCTCCTCCGACTGGCGCTGATCTTGTCTGCAATTGGGGCGCCTCTATGCCCCATCTACGAAGCAACGGCACAGACGACGCTCTTCCCAAAAAGCGATGGCGAAGTCGTCGATCTCATCGTCTTATCGGGCAATCGTCGAAACGCCGACGAAGACTTGCTCTACTATATTAAACAGAAGACAAATGCGCCTTTGTCGCTCGACGTCGTCAGCGAAGACGTCAAACGACTCTATCGCATGAAGCTCTACGACGATATTCAAGTCGATTTCGACCGAATCGATGGCAAAAACGTCCTCACCTATTACTTCAAAGAAAAACCGTCGATCGCGACGATTTCTTTTGCTGGGAACGACGAAATCGATACCGACGATTTGCAGAAAAAAATCGACCTCCGCGAGGCGTCGCCTCTCGATATCGATAAAATTAACGACAACGCCGAAAAAATTAAGCGATATTACGACGACGAAGGCTTCTTCCTCGCCGAGGTCAACCCCGAGATCCGCGACCGCGAAGACGGCGACAAAGACGTCGTCTTCAAAATCCGCGAATACGACAAAGTCAAAGTCAAACGCATCACGATCTTGGGCAATCAAGCGCTCAGCGACGACGATATCAAAGCCCATATCTTCACGCGCGAAAAATCGCTCCTCGGCATGCTCTCAGGCGCTGGCCAATTCAAACAAGAAGAGTTTAAGCGCGATTTGCAACGCGTCGCCGCTTGGTATTCCGAAAACGGCTATCCCGACGCCCATGTCACCGATAGCCAAATCCAGCTCTCCGAAGACCGAAGCGCCATGTATATCACCCTCACCGTCGAAGAAGGCGATTACACGACGATCGGAAACATCGATATCATGGGCGAAACGCTCGACGACGATGACGAAGTCCAAAAACTCATCTCCCTCGAAAAAGGCCAGGGATTCAAACTCTCCCAACTCTTCGACGACGTCAAAAAAATCCAAGATTATTACGGCGATAAAGGCTACGCTTATGCCCAAGTCGAGCCGCGCCGACGCGCCGGTCTCGAGCCCAATACGATCGATATCTCATACGATATCAACCCCGGTGAACCCGTCACCATCGGCAAAATTCTCATCACCGGAAACATGAAAACCGAAGACAAGGTCATCCGACGCGAAATCCTCGTCCAAGAAGGGCAACCCTACCACGGTTCGCGCGTCCGAAACAGCGAAGCATCGATCCAACGCACCGGATACTTCGAAAAAGTCTCGGTCACGACGCAAGAATCGAAAACCAAAAACACCATCGACATTCTCGTCGACGTCACCGAGCGTTCCACTGGCCAATTCCAAATCGGCGCCGGCTTCTCATCCTCCGAATCCTTCATCGGTACGCTCCAAATCTCCTACGATAACTTCCTCGGGCGCGGCCACTTCCTCGCCGCTCAAGCGACGATCTCCAAATTGCGCCAACTCTTCAACGTCCAGTTCTTCGATCCCTACTTCCTCGATTCGAAGTGGCGCTTCCGATTCTCCGTCTTCAATTACGAATACGTCTACACCGACTTCACACGCGATTCCTACGGCGGCACCCTAGGCTTCGGCTACCCATTCACGCGCGACCTCGTCCTCGACCTCACCTACACCCTCGAAAACGTCGACGTCTCGACCGGTTCCTTTGGCACAAAACAACGCAGCCTCGGTTCCATCCTCAACGGCGGCCTCACGAGCGCCATCAACGCCACACTCACCTGGGACAAGCGCAACAACCGCCTCATGCCGACAAAGGGCTTCATGCTCCAAGGCTCTATCGACATCGCCGATGAATACCTCGGGTCGCAAAACGAATACATCCGCTTCCTAGGCCGCGCTCGCGCTTACTGGCCCATCTTCTGGGACATCGTCCTCAAATTCAACCTCGAAATGGGCTACATCGCCAACTGGAACGCCCCCAACAAAGAAGTCCCCATCTTCGAACGCTTCTTCGTCGGCGGCCCCAACTCCGTCCGCGGCTTCAGTCGCTCCAGCCTCGGCCCCTCGCGCGCCTACACGTCCAACCTCACCGACCCCTCATCGACCATCACCAACTTCGAAATCGGCGGCAACAAAGAAATCGTCTTCAACGCCGAACTCGAAATCCCCATCCTCAAAGCGATGAACATCTCGGGCGTCGTCTTCTTCGACATGGGCAACGCCTACAACGAAGACCAAGACCTCTCCCTCAAAATCGACTGGTTCGCCAAATCCGACGAAGAACTCGACTCCGTCATGCGATCCTCCATGGGCTTCGGCTTCCGATGGCTCTCCCCCATGGGCCTACTGCGCTTCGAATGGGGCTTCCCATTGAACCCCAAAAAGAACGAAGATAACGTCGTTTTCGAATTTAGTATCGGAAACGCCTTCTAATTTCGAATTTTATTCGCCCATCTTCGCCACCCTCTCCGTTGGCATAGTTCTCATCGCGCGAGCTTTCGCCCTAGGGCGATACGCTCGCGGCTGGGCTATGTGCTCGTTTCACTGCGCGCATACGCCCAGCTGGGGCGCCCTATTGCCCGTTGGGCAATACGGGCTTTTGAGGCGCCCTATTGCCCCGTCGGGGCAATACGGGCTTTGGAGCGCTTCGCGCCGTCGTTGATGGGGTTCCAAGGCTCAAAAACGATCGTCGTTTGCAATAGGGCGACATCCCCACTCTGTTTTTAGCGGCAATTTATCGACTAAAAACAAGGCTCTACACAAAAGAATGTCGATGTCAAAAATCACATGTTGACGTCGGTGGGGAAAAGTGGGTAAAAGGAACACGCAAGTGGGGGTTGAATCCTTTTTTGCGGTGGAGTTGTGGGAATTCATTTCAGAGGCACATACGAATACGCGATGGACTCCAAGGGACGCGTTGCCGTTCCTAAGAAATTCCGCGAAGGCATGCTCGGAATACAGAGCGATTATGTCGGAATGGAACTCGTCGTCACAAACGGCCTCTCGAATCAACTTTTCGTCTTCTCGCCCGAAGGGTTCGACGATTTCGCTCGTCGCTACGACGCTCTGCCCTGCGAAGATGCCGATTTGCTCGATCGGTATTTTGGCGCAGGCGCGTTCGATTGCACGCTCGATGTCCAAGGACGCATCTTGTTACCGGCGCGACTCAAATCTTTCGCCGCCCTCAACAAAGAAGTCGTATGGGTCGGGCAACGAGGGCATGTCGAACTCTGGAGTGCTGAACGATGGAACGAAGCTCAAGAAGCCGTTCAAAACGGCGTTTTCCTGACGTCGAATCCCATCATCAAGCAAGTCTACGCAAAAATCGATTTCAACGCTCCTTAGGCTTTCGATTTGATACATCGGACTAAGTGTATCAAAATAGTATCATTGTATTTCAATTTTTGGCTTTATGTGTCAAGAATTTCCTTGATTCAGCGCCGAAAATGATTCATTTTTGATGGCGTGCCGAGTGATTTTCAAAGTCATCGGCGTCATGGTCATGGATGACTGCTGCACTGAAATAGGGAGTTGCGCAGTGCAAAATAGGAATGTTGGTCGGCACGGAGCTGCCTAGGGTTATGGATGATCCGCCAACATTCCGCCATTCGTCGCGGACAGGAGTCCTCATGCACCACGGTAGGTAGCAAAGACGAACAGAAAAAGAGACTCGGTGCATGGAGTCTCTTTTTCTGTATTTTTCGCTTATCCATCGACGCGCAAAGCACGGGTTGCGTCACTAGGAGGAATCGTGAGCGATAATTGTTCCCAAGAGGTTCGCTCCGATCGCGGCGGTATCATCGCCCTCATCGGAATTCTCATCTTCTTTTTCTTTATCGTACTCATGGTGGCAGGCTCGCTAGGGGCTGCCATCTCGCAAGATACGCCCGTCGAAAACGGCATTGGCGTCGTAGAAATACGAGGCACGATTGCAACTGCCGATTCGACCGTAAAGGTGTTGCAAAAATTCCAAGACGACGACGACATTAAAGCCATCTTGGTTCGAATCGATTCCCCCGGCGGTTCCGTTTCGGCAAGTCAAGAAATGGTCGAGGCAATACGCGGTGTCACGAAGCCCATCGTCATTTCGATGGGCGACATGGCCGCAAGCGGTGGCTATTACGTCGCATGTGCAGGGCCAAAGATCTACGCCAACGCGGGCACTCTCACGGGATCTATCGGCGTCATCAGCCAAGTCATGGATCTCCAAGACGTCTTGTCGTTTTTTAAGATCAAAGTCCACACCGTCAAGACTGGCGCACTCAAAGACGCAGGCTCGCCTTATCGCTCTTTCGACGATGCCGATCGCGCCTATTTCACAAAACTCGGCCTCGAAATCTTCGATCAATTCGTTTCTCACGTTGCCGAGGCGCGTCATAAGACCCACGACGAAATCGCGGCCATTGCCGATGGTCGCGTTTGGACGGGGCGCGAAGCGAAGGAACTTGGGCTCATCGACGAAATCGGCGGATTTTATTCGGCCATTCAAGGTCTCAAAGAAATGGCACACATGACGGGCAACCACACACTCGTCTACCCCAAAAAGAAAACCGACACTTTGCTCGAAGAACTCCTTCTCGAAGGTTCGTCGCGCGTCGGCGCCGAGATCCGCGATAATCTAGAGGCCATCATCCATCGTCCCGATAGTTTCGAATACCGCTACACGACGCGATGAATTGGATCAAGACGATCATACATGCCCTAGCCGCCAGCATGACGACGAAGGTATTTGCCATGGGGCTGCGATTTGTCACGATATGCCTCTTGCCCCTATGGCTCGCACCTGCCGAAATCGGTTGGAATGCCGTCATTTTGGCAATCATCAATTTCGTCATTGCCATCATCGACTTTGGCTTTGGCACGGCATTGATCAAAGAAAAGACATGCACCGTGCGCATGTATCAGAGCGTCTTGACGTTCATCTTGATGATTTCTGTCGTCGGTTCGGGCGCGATGATCTCGTTCGCCGATCCCATCGCTCGTGTCTTCTCATTTCCACCGATCATTCTCGTCATTAGCGCTTTTGCAATACCTTTTAGCGTTTTTGCCATCGTTCCCAATGCCCTTCTTCAACGAGAACTTCGGTTTACGAGCCTCGCTATTCGCGATCTCATCGGCGAAATCGCATTTAGTGCGACTGCTCTTCTCCTGGCCATATTCGGCTATACATGGCTTTGCGTGCCAATCGCTCTCGTCGTTCAACGCATCATTCGTTGGCTTGTTTCAACGCTAAGCATTCAATATGTCCTAGGGTTTGCCCTGTCGTGGAGCGATCTGCGACAATTGTTCAGTTTCAGCATGTTCCAACTTGGGAACATTACCATTGCGCAGTTGGCGAACCGGCTCGACACATTTCTTTTGTCGATATTTCTCACGCCTTCGATGCTCGGGTTTTATTCACAAGGGCAACAACTGTCGACAATTCCCGTTCAATCTATCACCGGAACGGCGACAAACGTCTTTTTTGCAACGTTTGCAAAACTCCAAGATGATTTGGAAAAATTCAAAACTTTATTCATCAAAATCGTCGGAGTTATGTTTTTTGTTTCCCTAGCTATCATTGGAATTGCATTTCCTGCGATGGGGCTCATTCCAAAGGTCTACAGTTCCGCGTGGCAGGAATCGGTTGAAATTGCTCGCAATTTGTGTTTCAGCATTCCATTTTTCGCCTTCAGTGCTATCGAAGGCATTCTCATCAGCGTCGGAGGCGAACGACGACGACTCGCTTCTTCGATAGCTCGCATGGCCGTCATGGCAATTGGAATATGTATCCTCTTCGGCCTTTGGTCATCGGAGGCAAATCCACGAAACGTCGCATGGATAGTTCTCGCCTCGTCGGCCACGGGGGCTTGCATGAATTTCCAATACCTTTGGAACAAGCTCGCCCTTTGCCCTAAAGATGCACGTCAATGGATAAAATATGCCATCGCAGGCGCGTGCATTGCCATTGGCGGAATTGTTGTCACGCGTTTTTGGGGGTTGTGAGCGCGACACAATTGAGCTCAAGCGTGATCAAATTGCTGTACCCAAAACTAGGCAAAAGACTATGAAAACGAATATAGCGATGAGAATGCGAGTAAAGAATTTCCCGAGAGTCAGGCTATGGGTGTTTTTGCTGTATGGAATAAAGAGGTAGCCATAGATCCCCATCGTGCCCAATGCGGTGATCGTCGGAAAAGTGCCTACACTTACACTCGCCACTAACATACCCAACCCCCAAAACTCGAAGAACACAGTCGCCAACGTGAGCATAATGGTGGCTGCGTGCGGAGATATGCAGTTGGGAGCGGGGAGATCGTCGTCGTCGTCGTCGTAGCGATTCCGTTTTTTTCTCCTCGACTTCTTGTTGCTGTCGATTTCGTTGTCGCCCCTTAGCGCTCGTAGCGCGGCTTTAGCCTCCTGGTGATCGGGATCGATGCGCAATATCCGCTCATTCAAGGCGATGAGAGCTGTCGTGTCGTTGTCGTCGGTAGCATCGATGACCGTTTGGATCTTCTCGATCTTTTGCTGTGTTTCTAGTTTTTGAGCCAACAATTTGGCCAATATCGAGAAATCATCGTCGGTTTTGGCAGCAAATCGATACTTATGGATGAAGGCTTGTGCATCGTCGTAATCGCGCCTCTTGATGCTCTCTTTTATGGCCTTCAGGATGACATCGCGATCGGTTTTGTATTCCGTCATGACGATGTCGCGTTCGAGGGCTAGCTCTGCCTCGTGCCTTTTCGTGTCATTGGCCTTTGTTCTCGTAGCACCATCGCTCCGATACGATTCATACCCGCCTTGTTCTTCGTTTAGCGTTTCGTGCTTGTTCTGAAAATCCATATTGCTACCTCCGCCTCATTGTCATCACTCGTCATCATTCAACGCAATGACGAGCGATCAACGACTCATAATGCCTATAACGCCGAGATCTTTTCCGATAATACCATGAAACGACATTCCGTGCCTATGATCTGAATCGTTCTCAAAGAGAAAAACAAAAAGCACGAGATCATTCTCTTTTTTTTAAAATCGATAATCGAGTGCCCCAATATATATGTGCACGCTCAAATCACTCCTTCCTAAAGAATTGCTCATTTTTTTTAGCCATAGGTCTGCCAGCTTGGATTCAAGCCTATGGCGATGTTCTAGCTATCGCAATAACAGGAGTTCAGATGAGAGAC
>SFMP01000211.1 GCA_004554395.1 Myxococcales bacterium
AAATGCTGCGACGGGTAAAATCGACCTACCACTCTACGAAAACAGCAATGTGTTGAGCAAGGCGGGGGCGATCAGCGGTGGAGAAATCCGGCAAGAAGCGGCTCTCGTCAAGCTCATGCACGCTTGCGCCACCTATCGCGATCGAGACGAGCGAATCGAATACTTGCGTTATAATATCGCTGGCGAAATGGGGTAGTGTGCCGCCTATCGCGATCGAGACGAGCGAATCGAATACTTGCGCTATCATATCGCCGGCGAAATGGGGTAGTGCGCCACCTACCGCGATCGCGACGAGCGAATCGAATACTTGCGCTATCATATCGCCGGCGAAATGGGGTAGTGTGCTGCCTGTGCCCTAATAATTTGGCATAGCTTCGAAATGCGACGGTAAAGTGTTGGGAATGGCAAAGAAATTCTTTGGGTCGGCGCTGTCGATTCGCTCGAAGATGAGTAATCTAGCCATTCCCTTTTTGACGTAGTTTCGAGCCTCGTTGTAGGGAATGAGCTCGATAAATGCGTCGTGATCGATTTTGCCCGAGTAGGCGGTGAGCCAGCGAGCGACTTGGTGCGGGCCGCCATTATAGGCGGCCATCGAAAGCGTCGCATAGCCCTGGAATTTGTGGAGGATTTGCGCAAAATACCACGTCCCCATCGCGATCGATACTTCGGGCTTGATGAGATCGTAAGGGCCAAAATCCTCGACGCCAAGCGCATCGGCGACTTTATACCCCGTCATGGGAATGATTTGGAGCAGACCGTAGGCATTGGCATGTGAAATTGAATCGTGGTTAAACGCCGATTCGATGTTCATGATGGCCCAAACGAGCTCGGGATGGATGCCGTTGCGCTGCGCCGCGGCGCGGACTGCTGCCGAATAGGCATGCGGGTAAAATATCGCGCATTCGCGGCTGTTATCGGGCGATCCGCAAGTCTTTTTCGGCGATGGCGTATAACGACGTGCCAAATAATAATCGTGGAATCCGATGAGCGTTTTTTGAACGAATTCGCGCAAAGCTACGCGCTGGTCGTATATCGCCGTTTGGCGTTCTAAGATCGCTTGCCGTTGGGATTGCTGTTTGATCGCGGGCAAATCGAAGGCATATACCGACAATTTCATGCCCCATACGCCCGTGTCGTTTCGCCGATTGTCGACAAGATGCCCATCGATGCTCAATTTCGTCGTCCATAAGTTCTTGATCGTCGGGCGATTGGCGAGCCGAGCAATTCCCATCACTTCGATGGCGATTTGTCGGAATAGGGCATTGCGCTCGCGGTAGAGCTCGGCATGATGAAGAAATTGAACGCGCCTGAGCTCGGGGATTGCCGCAGCGAATTTCTCGACATCTGCATCGAAATTGGCGATCAAGGCGCGTTCGTCGAATGTATACTCGTCTTCGTTGGGGCGGACTTTGGCGGTAGAGCGCGTGTGGTTTCCGTTGGGTAAATCGACGACGATCGTCGATGTGCTAGGGCTAGACGAAAGCTCGTCGAGACGTGACCACGCCAATATCGCATAATAGTCGTTAGAGTCGTCGTCGATAATCGATTGAAATAGCCGTTTTGCCGCCTCGACCGTCGGCGCTGCAACGCTGACTTGTTCGATCGCCGATTTCTTCGGCTTTTTACTGCCTTTTTTCTTCGCCGATTTTTTGTCGTCTTTTTTCGACGTTTTTTGGGCGCTTTTTTTCGTCGAATCTTTTTCGTCTTTTTTCGACGTTTTTTGGGCGCTTTTTTTCGTCGAATCTTTTTCGTCTTTTTTTGCCGAATTCTTATCTTCGTTTTTTATCGCGTCGTTTTGCCCGATATCCGTCGCCTTTGTCTCTGTCGTCTCGGCAGCTTCTCGAGCCGCCTTGAGCGTTGCCTGAGCCAAGAAATACGTCGCGCGGCGTTTATAAGTACCCGTGAGTTTGCCAATGGCGGCGGTATAGTAGCGGCGGGCCGTCGCATAATCTCGTGCGATATAGGCGATAAAGGCAAAATCGTTCAATCCCAGTCCCGTATCGGCGATATCGAGTTGTTGGGCCAATCGATATGCCGTTTCGATATCGCCGCAAGCCAGGGCAAAATCGCGCTTCGCTTCGATTTGGGCTTTTTTGCCATAGTGCGCAACGTAGGCATCGAAGACGTCGAGCGCTTTGGCGCAATCGCCCCGATACGCATAAGCTCGTGTAATATAGCCGCGCACGCCATTGGGGCGTACCTTATCGATCGTCTCCCCATCGAGGAAGTCTAAGAGCTTTTCGAATCGCTCGGTGGCAAGCGCGTGATCGCTTCGTTCATAAGCGATGCGCCCGCTCTCGACGAGTAGTGGCACGTTATCGCGATAAGTCGCAAGTGCCTCGTTGGCGGCTGTTTCGGCTTCGTCCCAAAACCTGATCTTGCGCAAATTGTCGACCCGCCGATAGATATCTTCATACGATCGATCGGCCATGTCGATGCCGTGTGATTCGAGCCACGATTTGGCGAGCATCGAAACGCGATCTTTGGGATTCCAAAAGGCTAGCGATTGCATCGTTTCGATCGCCGACGCTTTATCGCGTGCCGATGAATCGGCTTCGCCCGTTTCGTAGACGACCTTTGCCCACGCATATCGAAGATGGCTCAATCTCGGATAATCGGGGTATGTCGCGATAAACTCGGCAATCGCTTGAGGCGCCGCATCCCCAATCTCGATGCTCAATTCGATCTCTCGCGCTCGCGCCAAGTGATAATAGGGCGATCGACGAAATGTCGCTGCATGGGCATACAAATCGCGAGCAATCTTGAGACGATTGGAGCTCGCATTATCTTCGGATTTTTTGATTTGATTTGTATCTAAATCAACATTCTCCAATTTATCGGAATATTCTGCCGCATTTTTCCGTTTTCCCGAATATTCATAGAGCCTGGCTAAGTGATAACTATAGATATCGTCGTCGTCGGTCGATTTGTTTGAATGATTATCGCTTTGCCGTCGTTCAATGGAGTGTTCGATGAGCCAAATGGCTTTATCGACGCCTTCGTCGCTCGCTTCCGATAACCTCATGGCGAATCGCAAAAGTCGCCCCGGCGATGGACTATAGAGCGCATCGAGCCACGATTTGAACGCATCCGACGGCATATCGAGGCAATGATTTTCGACGCGCGAAATGCCCGATGGGCTTGGCGATTCCCCGTCGGTGCTTAAATCACCTTTGCTCGAGTCTCCAACCGGCAATTTGCCATCGGTGGAGTCGCTCGCCAATGGCTGGTTTGTCGATGATTCACTCGTCAAATGCGTTTCCAAACGCGATGTTTCGCAAGGATTCTGCGACGTCGCAGGCGTCGTCTGCGGCTGCGGAACCGTACACCCCGCCAATAGGGCGTGTAAGAGAGCTATCCATGCAAATCGATTCAGTTTGAGCATAAGCAACCGTGAGCGAGGCAAGCCGCGACGCGGCGGCAAAACGCGTGAATCGTAGCTGTTTACCGCTAATGAAATAAATGTGCAATTTCCAACGACGATATTCGCGTATACGTCGTGCCGATAGGAGATAAGATGAACTACGGAATGAACTCAAACCTGCAGAGCGCTTTGAAAACCAAAATGACGCTTTTCTTTCTGGGCATGCTCTTGCTCGAAGTGGGCGCTTTCGTCGGCGTTTCATGGCTGATTGGATTTGCCAATACTTGTTGGCTGACGTTTGGCATATCGGTTTTGGGCTATCTGATCCTACAGTTCCGCAGTTCGCAAAACTTTGCGCTAAGCGTCGTCGCTTGGCTCCTCATGATCCCCGGGTTTATCCTCGATATCATGGCGCTTATCGTGGCGATTAAACCATTGCGACAAGCCATCCGAAACCGCATCTTATCGAAATTCTTGCCCCCCGAAGTCATGCAGTCGTTTGCCCCCGAAAACTCGGCCCGTTTTGCCGATTTCATGCGCGGTATGGGCGGCATGGGCGCAAACTGCCGATGCGGTTGTGACATGGGCAACGCAGGCGCGAATTGCAACTCGACTTGCGGCGCCAACGGCGGATCAAATCGCTGCTCGAGCCGTGCTTCGGGCGACGTCATCGATATCGACGAAGGCGCCGACGGCTACGAAGTCAAATATAGCGGCCGCCACGACGTCGTCATGAAAAAGGCTACCACCACAGCACCCAAATCCATCGCCGCCGAAGAAATCATCGACGTCGAACACGAATGGAAATAAAGCAAATCTCTCCAAATCGTTCGAGATGGCTCATCTCAACACCCATCGCCCGCCTGCTTGCGCAAAGTCGGCACGTTCAATCCCTAATTTCCAAAATCGATATTTCCGCCATCGCCCGACTGCTTGCGCAATGTCGGCACGTTCCGAAACGCTACATAAAATAGTAGCAAGAACATGCCGATGCCAAAAACAGTCCCCGCGATGCGAACGTAGTCCAAAAACCACAAAACGCCCGAAATCACGCCCAAAACGGCTGTCGCAACGACGAATATCACCCACGTCGCCACCTTGAGATCGGTTCGTTCCTCGAACGGGCGATCTGTCGGAGGCACCAGCCTCGCCTTTTCTTGGTCCGCTTGCATACAGCAATTCTTATACTTCTTCCCACTTCCACATGGGCATTTGTCGTTTCTACGCGTCATCGTCGAGCCTATCGGTTACGTCTATGGCGATTATTTCACATGGTAATGCACGACGCTATTTCGATGCACTACACCAAAAAAATTCCCTGCCCTTTGAGGTTAGAGCAGGGATGGAGGACGAGGGCGTATGGGAACAAAGACCCTCGCACCTCATTATAACACGATGACTCGCAAAAGAAATACCCAATTGCGAGGGCAAAATGTTGAATGATTGACCATTTCGGTTTAAATCGCATCGATTTGTTGCCGCACGTAGCAATATTTGTTGCACGTAGCCATCATTTGTGCGGCGCGATTATGCGGAGTTTGGCGTGGAGATGAACAAAGTAGAGGCGTTGCCAAGGATGGATACCGCGTCGGAGTGCGCAGAATCGGCTCTCGATGCAAGCGTCGTCAAACAACCAAAACGCGTCATGGGTGCGTTTTCGGCGACGATGATCGTCGTCGCGAGCATGGTCGGCACGGGCGTTTTCACGACCACCGGCATATTGCTCGAAACGACGCCCTCAGCCCCCGCTGTCCTCTGGGGATGGCTCATCGGCGGCATCATCGCCTTCTTCGGCGCACTCTCCTACGCCGAACTCGTCGCCATGCAACCCAAAAACGGCGGCGAATACCAAATCCTCAGCCGCGTCTTTCATCCCGCCGTCGGCTTCGTCGCTGGCTGGATCTCCCTCATCGTCGGATTCTCTGCCCCCATCGCCTCGACCGCCATGGCGTTCGGAAAATACGCCACCGCCGGCTTTCCCGCCATCCACGAATTCTGGGCCGCCCTCATCATTATTATTGCGCTCTCCGCCGTCCACGCCATTCGCGTCACTCTCGGAAGCGCCATCCAAAACGCCTTCACCATACTAAAACTCCTCCTCGTCGGCTCCTTCATCGTCGGCGGCTTCTGCCTCGGCGACTTCTCCCGACTCACCGCCGAAACTCCCGCCGAAACATGGCAAACGATGCTCACGCCCGGATTCGCCATCGGTCTCATCTTCGTCACATACGCCTACACCGGCTGGAACGGCTCCGCATACATCGCCGGCGAAGTCAAAAATCCCTCAAAATCCCTACCACTCGCCTTCGCACTCGGCACGCTCATCGTCACCCTCATCTACCTCGGCCTCAACACCGTCTTCCTCATCTCCGCCCCCGTCGACGCGCTCTCCGGCACCATCGAAATCGGCGCCATCACCGCGGCATCCCTCTTCGGCACGCACACCGGGCAAATCTTCTCCATCGTCATCGCTCTCCTCCTCGTCAGCTCTCTCTCCGCCATGATCATGGCAGGCCCTCGCATCTACCAAAGTATGGGCGCAGATTATCCAGCATTCCGCTTCCTCACTCGAAGAAAAGGCGACTCCGGCCCCATCTGCGCGATTATTCTTCAGGCACTCATCTCCATCGGCATGCTCCTCACCGCCCGCTTCGACGAACTCATCACCTACATGGGCTTCACACTCTCGGTCAGCTCCGCTCTCACCGTCTTCGGCCTCTTCGTCATGCGACACCGCGCCCCCAACGCCCCGCGCCCATACCGCTGCTGGGGCTACCCCGTCACTCCCATCCTCTTCATCGGCCTCTCTCTCTGGATGATCATCTTCACATTCATCCAAACTCCACAAGTCGCCATCGCCGGCACCGCCACCATCCTGGCTGGTCTCGGCCTCTACTTCCTCGTTCGGCCAAAAGACGCCATTCCCCACAATAACGTGAAAAATAACGTCAATCGATAGGCGGCGGGGGGAAGTCTCCCCCCGAGCGGCTATTGGCGCTCGCGCCAATACACCGCTCCCCCCTCTGCGGGCGCTCAATCGCCGCGCCCGCAACGCCCTGGCTAAAACTCACCTCTCCATACAGTTCTCAATACTATGAATCTCAAACCAATCGCCATTTCCTTCGCACTCCCCATTTCCTTCGCTTCGATCCCCATGGCAATCGCCTCCCCCGATGGGCACGACAATCCCCCCATATCCATCTCTTCGGGCGATTGGACTTTCTCTTTCGGCGGATATGCTCGCACTGGCGCCATCTGGAAATCGTTCGACGGCGACGCGCCCAAAGACGCCACCGACCATAAAGCCGGTTTCGTCGTCCTCAATGGCCGCATGAACTTTGGACTCAAATACAAAGACCTCATCTCGGGGCGAATCAGCCTCGATGGTGCCGGCGGCGTCAACGCGCTCAACGGAAAATCCTCGGGCAATGTCGCACTCAAAGACGCATACCTCGATTTCGATATCGTCCCCGCCTTCCGAATCAAAGCGGGGCAGTTCAAACCTCCCATCGATTTCGAAAGCCTCACCTCAACACCCGATGCGAATTTTATCGAACAAAGCGTCGTCTCAAAGGGCGGAAATTCAAATCTCTACAATAAAACCGATTATAATTCGGGCTTCGAACCCGGTCGACAAATCGGCGTTTCGTTCTATTCCGATATGCTCGAGTTCCAAAGCGTCGGATTCCGATACAACGTCGCCGTCACAAATGGGCAAACCGCCCTCTCGAAAGCCGCCGAAGAAGGCTATTTTGCCGCCTATGGGCGACTAGAACTCGGCCTGAAAAAGTCACTCTACGGCGACAGCGCGCCGGGCACGTTTTTCACGATCGCACTCAGCGGTTCGGTCGAGCTACGCGAAGCAAAAATCGACGAAAACGACGATACCGATTCGCTCGGTCACCGATATCGCGCCGCTGGCGAACTCCACGCGCGATACAAAGGCATCGAAGCCGATTTCGAAGCGATATGGGAACGCTACGACGTGCTCGATCTCGACGATTCTCTCTTCGTCAACGGAAAATACACCGGAAAACGTCGATACAAAGCGCTCGATAAACTTGGCATCGTCGCACAGATATCGTATACACTCCCGATAGAATATTTTCGGTTTCAGATCGGTTATCGGTTTGCAATGATGCAGCCCGTCATGGACAATGCAAAGTCGTTCGACAGCGTCGATTTGTATCAGCATACGGCTTCGTTGGGCTATGTCGTCGAAAATTATCCGATCATCGTTCGTGCCGACTACACGCGAAACGACGAAACAGGACCCGAAATCCACAACGACACGATCTTTGGCATCGTCCAAGTGCGGTGGTAATTCACAGACCGCGTAGAATTGCGCATGGCGATGTTCTCAGCAAGAGGAGTTAGAACATGATTTTAGACAGTCAGATGAGTGTGAATTTGTGCACGGCGTTGAGCGACGCGCTCGCGCGCGCAGAGCGCGAACACCATGCAAATGTGGAGATCGAACACGTTTTGTTGGCGATCATCGCGCAAGATTCCAATGGCGTCGCCCTTTTCCGAGGCATGAACGTCGAATTGTCGTACCTCATCCATCGCCTAGAACGCGAGGCGAGTCGTTTGCCAAAGACGATGGGTGGCCAACGTCCAACGCCCTCGGCGCGACTCGAACAAGCTCTCGGCATGGCATTCGAACTCAGCCTCGCTTCACAACGCACTTTCGCTACGACGACCGATTTCATCGCCGCTGTCTGTCAACTCCCTACGGGATCCGCCGCGCTCATGCTCCGGTCGATGAATTTGTCGTCCGCATCGGTCCAAAACGCTCTCGTCCGCATGAATTTGCCCGCCGAAGCGCAAAATACGTTCGAATCCCCGTTCAACGTCCTCAACGTCGCCCCTCAATCCCCGAGCTACAACAATAATATGGCACAATCGCCATATTCGGGCCTAGGGCTCTCGCCCGTCAACGCACCCAATAATGGCGCCAATGGCACGGCCATGCAAAATGCCGTCGCACAACAACCTCTCATGTCGGTCACCTGGACGCCATTGCCATCTAACCTCGACGAAGTCCGAAAAATGACCACCGATTGGACTCTCCTAGCCGCTCAAGGAAAACTCCGCCCATGTATCGCCCGCGACGACGAAATCCGACGACTCACGCAAATACTCATGCGGAAAGAAAAAAATAACCCAGTCCTCATCGGCGATTACGGCATCGGAAAAAATACGATCGTCATGGGCCTCGCCCAACGCATCGTGCGAGGCGAAGTCCCCGAACGCTTCAAAAAATATACACTGCTCAAACTCGATTCCGTCTCCGTCTTGGGCGGCGCCACCTACAAAAGCGAGCTCACCGCTAGCATCAACAAACTCGCCAAAGAAATTTCGGGCGTCAATGGGCGCGTCATCCTATACATCCCCGACCTCTTCTCCTTCGGAAACGTCTCTCTCGACCTCGTCGATATCCTCGAACCCATCCTCATGCGCGGCGATTTCCTCGTCCTCGCTTCGTCCGAAGAACGAGAGCAGAAAAAAGTCTTCGACGCAAAAGTCATTTGCAAACGACTATTCCATCCGCTCGACATCAAAGAACCTACGACCGAGCAAGCAACGTCTATGCTCCAAGAAATCAAACAACTCTACGAAGTCCACCACGGCGTCGTCATTTCCGACGAAGGCGTCAAAGCCGCCGTCTTGCAGTCAAAACGCTACCTCCCGTCTCGACACCTCCCCGATAAAGCCGTCGACTTGCTCGACGAATCCGCTGGCCGACTCCGCATGACGCTCGATGCTCTCCCAGAAGGCGGCGAAAAAATCGTCGCCGAAATGGATGCCATTCGCATGTCCCTCTCCAATATCCGTAGCGATTCTACCGCTAATGCCATCGCCCAACGAAACGATCTCGAAGCACAGCTGCGCAAAAAAAGCGAAGAACTCGAGCTCTTCAAACGACAATGGCAAGCCGAAAAAAGCGCCATCGCCGAAATCACGTCGATCAAATCTTCGATCGAACAACTCTACGGCGAAATCGATAAACTCCAACGACTCGGAAGAACCGCCGAAGCCGATTCCATCCGTTACGGGCGACTGCTCGATCTCCAATCCAACCTCAAAACGCTCGAAACTCGGCTCAATTCTAAACCTCGACTCGTTCAAACTGCCGTCGGACCCAATCAAATCGCCGATACAATCGCTTCTTGGACCGGAATCCCCGTCTCCAAAATGATGGAAGACGAAGTCGAAAAAATCTTGTCGATCGAAAAGAATTTGTCGGGCCGAGTCATCGGTCAAGATCAAGCCGTCAAAGCCATCGCCTCGGCTGTTCGCCGTTCGCGTACTGGTTTGCAAGATCCAAATCGACCCATCGGCAGCTTCATCTTCCTAGGCCCCTCGGGCGTCGGTAAAACCGAGCTCGCCAAATCACTCGCATCTTTCCTCTTCGACGACGAACAAGCTATGATTCGACTCGATATGAGCGAATACATGGAAAAACACGAAGTCGCAAAACTCATCGGGGCTCCTCCCGGATACGTCGGACACGAAGATGGCGGCGTCCTCACCAATGCCGTCCTCGAAAAACCTTACTCCGTCGTACTATTCGACGAAGTCGAAAAAGCACACCCCGATACGTTCAATATCCTACTACAACTCCTCGACGACGGACGACTCACCGACTCTAAAGGACAGCTCGTCGACTTCAAAAATACAATCGTCATCATGACGAGCAATTTGGGCGCAAAATATATCTTGGAATACATCGACACCGATCAAGATAAAATGCGTGAACTCGTCATGAAAGCTCTCACCGACCACTTCCGACCAGAATTCCTCGGCCGTATCGACGGCAAGATCATTTTCAATGCGTTGACGAAAGATAATATACGTGCCATTCTCCGCATACAGCTTAAGCGCATCTACAAGCTGTTGGCCGAAAAAGGTCTATCGCTCGAAATCGACGCACCCGCCGAAGATTTCCTCGTCGAACAAGGATATCAACCCGCTTTCGGCGCTCGACCGATCAAAAAAGCTATCGTCGATTACATTCAAGAGCCTCTCTCGACGCTACTTCTCAGCGAACGATATCCCGAAGGTACCGTCATCACTGCCACCGCTCTCGAGGGCGCTCAAGCACTGACCTACGGAAAACGCTTGCCTGCCGAACAACCGACTCTAGCAAATGCCGATTCGGTATTCGAAACGGTTTAATTTCGCACCGCCCGTAAAATCATGTATGATGACGCTGTTCATGGAATCAAGAAGGGGCACGGGGGTTCGGTCTAGGCTCTAGCATCTCGATAAACAAGAACAGAGGGCACGCTGTGAATACGCGCATCAGACTTGGCATAATCGTTTCGTTCTTCTTGGCTTTACCGAGCTTGTGCCTCGGCGAAGACGCATTGAATTGCGACGTATCGGGCTCGTGGCGCTCCGATTCCGGATCCGTCACTGCCTCCGGCGTCCTATGCCAATCGGGCGATACACATCGCATCTATCGATTCAATGCTAAAGACGACGATGCCAAACCAAACGGCGCTTATGCGCCGTTCTACGCTAGCGCTGGCCCGGTCCGGTTTCTCTTCTCCGATCCCACGCAAAATGCGTTCTACTACGCCGACGACTCGCGACTATACGTCGTCGATGCCGATTCCTACAAAGTCTCGGCTTCAAAACAGTGGCGCAATGCACAAGTCATTGCGCAAGATCCTCACGATCCCACACATCGTGCTATCATACACGATGCCGACTCGGGGCTCGTCGTCCGACTCATTTCATTCCGCAAAGCGAGCATCGACGACGAACTCGTCGTCCCAGTCTCCGACGACTTCATCGACGCCTTCTGGACTCCCGATCGTTTCGTCGTCGTCGAAGCCAATGCCATGCACATCTATCGGCGTTCCGACGACTCGTATCGAAACGCTGGCTTGCCCGTGCCTCCTAACGACGATAACACGGCTCAAGCACAAAACGACGATAACGCAAATAATTCCAATCAAGATAATAATTCCGAATCCAATTCCAATAATACACCTAAAGAACGAATTTGGAACGGCGAAACGGTCGCATTCGATCGCCCGCTCACCCGAGACGATTACCGTTGCGACCCCAATGGCATCATGGTCTGGGATAAATCGTCAAAGCGACTTTCCTACTACGTCTTTTCACATCGGCGATGGACTCGAGCCTCGATCAATGCAACCGCGTCGATTCGCGGCATCGGAACGAGCAATTCCTATGCGCTCGGCGTCACCAACGATATGAATAACGTGCGAATCGTCGCTCGAATGGGCAGTTTCCTGCAAAATCGATACGAAGCAAAGTATTGGAAGCTCTCAAACGATCCCGATGTCCCTCTCGTCGTCGGCGAATTGAATACGATTGCTCTCGATGGCGGTAGCGATAACCGCGCACAAGTCATCGATACGAGCGAAATGACTTGGAAACGCGTCGCCCTCATCTCATATCCCGCCCCAGGCCATTTGGCCGAGCTCTCGCACGGTCTTTTAGTCACGATCCACCCCGATGCCAACGATGCCATCATCGTTTGGCACGCCAGAAGTGGCGAAAAGCGTTCGGTCATCTCAAAAACTCAAATCAGTACATCGGGGTTGGCCGATGTCGTGCGCGTCGAAACCGTCGACACTCTCCCGCGCTATAAACTCGTCTTCGATTCAGAAGGAAACTACGCGCTCTTCGACAGCGCACTCTCGACGCTCTCGAAAGCCATCTCTGCCGCCTCGTCGCCTTGGGCAAAAGTGCCACGCAATTTCATCGCGACGGCAAATGCCATCGTCATGCCACAAGGCGACGATGACAAACAATGGGCTATCTATACCGATGCCACTAGCGCCAGCGGCGCAAAACGATTCGATCTCAATTCGGCACTCAACGCCCCTCTCGACAATATGCTCTCTGCCAAAGATAAATGGTACGGCTATAGCGACGGGCACGACGCCTACACACCGCCCGATGTCGGTGCCATCCAAAATCGCAACAATCCCACTGTCAACGCCATCGATCGACCTTCTCACCGCCCAAATTGGCTCGCTTGGGGGCTCGAACTCTTGTCTATCCTCGCGATGCTCGGCGTCATGGCTTGGCGAAACGGATGGGGAAAACCGTCGAAATTATCACCAGAAAGCTCTAATGGAACGAGCGCGCTCATCATCGATATCTTCGATAAAAAGAATCGTCGAATGATTACCGATAGAGATATCCATTATTTCATCGAAGAAAATTTCTATTCTAAGCTATATTTTCGAGTCTTATCCGCTACAATTCTATCGCTTGGAATCGCTGTAGCCGTGGCACTCCCGTATTTCCGCGACGATACAGTCGCCACCTTCGTCTCGTGGGTTCTCGTTCTAGCAACCCCCATCTTCGCATTGATATGGATTTTGGCATCGTGGACGTATTGGAATCGACGATACTTGCTCCGATACGGATGTATCGTCGAAGGCAAATGGCTCAATTGCGCAAAACCCAATCAATCGATCTCCTATATCCCTGAAGCTGGCAAATCGTTCGAACTCACGCGCAATCAATGGCATCGTGCCGACTACGTCCCCATCGTCATCTTCGATCCGAGTCGACCGAATTTTGCCATCCAATACACCGGCGAATCCGAACACGCCCTCTTGGCGCTCAATCTCGAATCGACGGTCAAAGAACCTCCCAAAAACGCATGTAGCTTCGATGTCTTCCGACTCGCTGCCGTTTTGGCCGTCTTAGTCGGCGGCGCTGTCGCGACACAGCTCTTGTTCCATGCCGCATATCCTGCCAGCCTCAGCGAATGGCGATTGCAAGAACTCTCACAAGCCTATGCCATCGTCTCCGATGACAAAAACGATAGCGCTCAAGTGCCGTGCTCCGAAGAACAAAACGCCGATCAACCACAGTCCAATTGCAACGCCACCCAAATCGATAAAGACGAAAGACGCCCCATCGTCAAAACCCCTGGCACGACTTTTACCATGGCATGCCTCGAACTCTGTCGCGATGGCGACGATATGTGCCAACGGCAATGCCACACGCGCCAACTCTTCAACATCCTCAAAGATGCCGGCTACGATTTCGATGGCACGATCTCTATCACGCCCGCCGAATTCCTCGATCAACGCCGACAAGCTATTGCCCAAGCGCGCAACGTCATCTTCGATACGTCTATCTCTTGCTCCGAACGCGCACAGCGCATTTCAAACACACCTCTGTGGAACGACGATCTCTACGTCTATTTCTTCGGCATTTATCGCGATCACGACGCCTTCGTCGCCGCGCAACTCGGCGATATCGCTACGCAAATCGTCGCCGATTCAAAAGTCTTCTCGCAATTATGCGACAATGCTTGTGTCGAAAATTCGAGCCATTGCATCGAACCTCCTGCTTGCCCCGATGGCATTGAAAAACTCAAATCAGCTGTCTGCACATTCCATTCCGCCATCGGAAACAATCCATTCCCATAATCCATATTATCTCCGCCCGCCCCGCGTGCAGGTCATGTCCAAACCGCCGCCCGCCGCTGCGTGCGGACCATGTCCAAACCGCCGCCCGCCGCTGCGTGCGGACCATGTCCAAACCGCTGCCCGCCGCTGCGTGCGGACTATGTCCAAACCGCCGCCTGCCACGCGTGCAGGCCATGTCCAAACCGCCGCCCGCCACGCGTGCAGGCCATGTCAAAAACGCCGCCCGCCCCCGCGTGCGGATCTTGTCAACCGAATGGATTGTTGGTAAACTGTAGCCGTTTTAGTTGACCCATAACACGAGGGGTATGTGCATGCGTCGATGGATAAGTGTAATAATGGCGATGGCTATAGCCATCTGTGCGACCGATTCCTATGCTCAAAGCCACTATGCCACTAAGCAAGCCCAAGAAAGCTACGATAACGGGATCAAATTAGAGCGTCGATCCGAAGAAAAAGGCGATATGTCGTTTCTCAAAGACGCCGAAAAAGAATACCGACAAGCGATCAACGCCGAACCCAATATGGTTCAAGCCTATATCCGATTGGGATACGTCCTCTACGCACTCAATCGTAGCAGCGAATCGATTCAGTTGCTTCAAAAAGCTCTTGAACAACACCCGAGCAACGTCGAACTCAAACACTATTTGGGACTAAACCTCTATCAATCCGGTGATGGCGACGAAGCCGAACGCATTCTTAGCGAAGTCGTCGCGGAGCGAAAAGATCTCCCCGAAGCTTTTTTCGTCCTAGGCAAGATAAATCTCGATAACGGTAACCCGCTCAAAGCCCAAGAATATTTCGCACAATATGCGGCGGCAACGCCTAACGATGCTCACGCATACCGCGCTTTGGCCGCCGCCTATATCCAAGCTAAAGACGTCAACGGCGCCGAAACCGCTCTCTCCCACCTACTCTCACTCGCACCCGACGACGTCGTCGCCACTATCAACATGGGACACGTCAAATTCGAACGCGGTCAAATCGACGAAGCCGTCAAACTCTACGAACAAGCCTATAAAGCCGAACCAAAACGACTCGATATCCTCTATACGATCGCTAGCGCTTACTATTTGTCTGGGCGCTACGAAGACGCCATCAAACAATTCGATAGAGTCCTCGAAAAAGACCAAACTCACATGGGCGCGGAGTACTTCAAAGCCGATGCCATGCTCAAATTGGGCAAACTCGACGAAGCCGAAGAAGCATTCAAAGCTCTACAAACGAAAATGCCAGACTATCGCTATGTTAAGCTAAAACTCGCCTATATCCGAATGATGCGCGGCGATAATAAAGCTCTCGACGATGTCAGAACCCTCATCGAATCGACTCAAAACGCCGACGACCTCCATTTCGGCGCCGTCATGCTTCGAAAAAAAGGCGAAACCGACGAATCTCTCGCCATTCATCAACGACTCTACGACGAAAACCGAAACAATTCCCTCTATGGCGTCTACCTCGCTCGCGAATACCTCGAAGTCAGCAACTATACACAAGCCTCCGAGCTACTCATGGCGCTCATCGACGATAAACTCGATAACAACTTAGCCTGGGAAATGCTTAGCCTCACGCTCCTACACCAAGGCGAAGATGCGATGATGATTGGCGAATTCGACCAAGCTCGCATGTACTTCGACCAAGCTCTCTCGATGGAAGTTCATTCCGTACAAGCGCATTGCAGTATGGCTCAGCTCGGACTACTCGAAGGAAAACCCGACGAAGCATTCGACTCCTATCAAGCCGCAGAACAAATCAGCGCCGACGCTCCCGACGTCATCCGATTGGCTGCTCAATTCGATATGCTCGACGGCGCATACGATGCCGCCGTCAAGCGACTCGAGAATCTGCGCCATTCCCAGTCCGACGATGCCATCGGCGGCGCCGGATTCTACTTACTTGCCGTCGCACTCTCGAATCTCGGAAAATGGCAAGAAGCTGAAACCGCGCTCAAAAGCGCAGAAAAAGCCGGTGTCATCGATTCACCCGCCATGGCCATCGTCGCCCTACAAGGCGCAATGCGCGACTATAAATCGAACGATTACACTTCCATGGCGCAATACTTGGCCAAAGTCGAACGCTATAAAGACGGACTCGACGATGCCGACCTCGTCCGATATTACTACCTCAGCGCAGTCCTCGCCGTGCGCGATAAAAAATTCTCTGCCGCACGCGGTGCCCTCGAAGCGCTCAAAGAAACATACGACGAACTCCCCATCGAGGTCCGACGACAAATTACTCCAACCGGAACACTCGACGTCTCCTTCGAACTCGCCTATTCCTACTACGAAACCGGTAACCTCGATAGCTCGTTATCACTCCTGAGCGGAAAATCTTCTCCTGCCGCCAAATCCCTCGAAGCCGCTGTCCGACGAAAATTCGGATACCAAGCCCTAAAAAATAAAAAATACGAGTCCGCTCTCGATAACTACAATAGGCTCAATTCCCTCGGCGGGGCGACCACTGCCGACCAATACAATGCCGTCTTGGCGCGACTGCAGGCTCGACAACTCACTCACGCCGATGAAGTCCTCGAGAAATACGCAAAACAAGGCATTCCTGAAGCCGTCCTCAACTATGCCATCTATCTCGACACCACTGGAAACGGCGCAAAAGCTACGCAATACTACGAAAAATACGTCGCCATCGCTAGCTCGCGTAAATCGGGCGATGTCAAGAGCATGCTCACGACTAAACAACGCGTTTGGGGCGATAACCTCAAAACTGAATAAGGCTATGGGCTCTGACTCTCTGCGATCAAATAGGGGATTATCATGATATTACGAACGATAGCATCGACTTTGATCATGGCAGCCATTCCCGCGCTTTGCCATGCCGAAACTGTCGCGATCTTTGCTCCAAACCTCGACTTCAAAGATGGCGCAGAGCGAAATGCATACGTCACAAAAATTGCGAAATCGCTCTCCGATGCCACCGGGGCAAATTGGACTGCACAAGCATTTGCTCGTGCCGCAGACTTCGAAAGCGCACGTTCCAATATCGACGTCGTCATTCTCGATGCCGATTATTATTCCAGCAAAGGCGGCTCCCTAAAACCCGTCGGCATGCTCTCCGCAAGCGGACAAACTTCGCGCTCCTTCAAAGTCATCACTCGCCGCGGCGCGAGCTCTAAGCTCTACGACTATCGCGGAAAACGACTCGCCATCGTCGCCAACACCTCTATGGCAAACGCTTTCGTCACCGCTTCCGCTCTCGGAAACGAAATCAAAGCAACAGAATACTTCGGCTCCGTCGACGAAGTGCGCGACGTCCGTTCCGCGATCAATGCCATCGAAGTCGGAAAAGCCGATATCTCCCTCGTCTACGACGGATACGACAGCGGATTCACGACCGTCTACACTTCGCCTGCCGTCGGACTCCCCATCGTCGCCATCAACGGCTCTCGACTCAGCGGCGAAAAAGCCGAACGCGTCAAATCCGCTCTCCTCAATACTAAAGTTCGCGCTTCGTCGTTCATTACGGGCATCGCCTCGTTCGATTCAAGCGACGCAGGAAGCTATCGACGCGTCGCCATGACGCGAAAGAGTACTTCTCTCAGCTATATGCCCATCGAACCCGATGTCGCAAAAGTCGATTTCCAAACCGCTCAATTCAACGACAGAAACGAAGGCATATACCTCAACCCATTCCAAGTCCAATACGTCCCAACGATCGAGGCCTTCGACAAAAAACTCGACCGAAAGCTCTAACTATCTCGCATTTCATGACGACCACGTTCACACACTAAAGGTATCACTATGAAAGTCGTACCCACATTATTTGCCGATACTGCGACGATTCTCTTGCTCTCCTCGTCAAATAAAGACTTGCAGATGTTGACGAAGACGCTGTCGGCTACGGGGTGTAATCTCAAAGTCGTCATGAACTTGGCCGAAGCCGAACAGACGATTATGGCACAAAATATCGACTTGCTCGTCGTCGACTACGACCAACAAACGCAGACAAATCAAGACGATCACGGCGCACTCGACGCCTTCCTACAACGGTTTGCACAACTCCCCGCCTCGCACTGGGTCAGTGGCCGTACGCGTATCCTACTCCTCGCCGGACGACGAAACCGCGAAGAAATGAGACACATCTTCGACCTCTCCTTCGCGAGCAATATCGTCGCTAAATCTAACGAGTTTTCTCCAGGCGAATTGATCACAACCGTCGGCAAAATCATACGAAACGATATCTTCGGCATCGATAAATACCTCTGCTACGGCGCAACTCCGACGACTTACGAAGTCTCCTCCAGCCTTCAAAAAGACCCGCTACTCAACGCCATGTCTGAATATGCCACCAATATCGGCATCAACAAACGCATCATCTCCGCTGTCGCTGGCGTCGCCGACGAACTCCTCATGAACGCTATCTACAACGCACCGATCTATCCAAACGGCGTCCGACCCTACGCGCGTCAATCCCGTACCATCCCCGTCGAACTCCAACCCAACGAAACTTGCTTCTTCTCCTTCGCAAGCGATGGCACGAACTTCCTCATCTCCGTCCACGACCGATTCGGATCCCTCACGCCAGAAAAAATCCGCGGCTACCTCGTCCGATGCTTCTCCATGGGCGACGACCAAATCGAACAAAAACAAGGCGGCGCCGGCATGGGATTCTACTTCATCATGGAGAATCTCAATAAACTCATCGTCAATATTAGCCCCGGCCGCGGCACCGAATTCATCGGCATTATCGACATTTCGGGCACCTATCGCGACTACATCGAAAGATGTAAATCATTCCACATCTTCGTCGGATAAGACCAACACGCTCACTTCGTAGCTCCATTTCCACTCACTCTTCATCGATCGAAAAATGGCGAATACTCGTTTCATCCACATCGTTATCATCGCTCTCTTCGTCATCATGGCGTCGAGTGCTCAAAGCGCGTGGGCTCAAGACACATCCCACGCCAATCCTCGAGTTGTCGACGAAGTGCAATCCTTGCCCGATCCAAACGACGCGCCCGATCCCAACGACGCGCCCAACATCGTCGATGCCTCCGACGACGAATGGATGCTCCTCCCCAGTGCCACGCTACGAGAAGTTTACGAAGACGATAACCCTGAATACGCCGGCGCTCAACACATCGAAAACCAAAACATCGACGATGCCGAAACGCAAATCGCAAAAGTCGATGCCGATACTTCGACCGACGATATCCGACTCCCAAATCCCGAATACAGCATCGAAAGCATTCATATTGCCGGCAATTCCTATACGTCGCAAAAGCGAATCCTCGAACTCATGGATCTCGACGGCCGCGACGCCATTCACATGACGCTCGAAGAACTCGAAGATTGCCGTATTCGACTCGCTCTCACTGGCCGCTTCGAACACGTCGAAATGAAGCTACGCCCCGGCAAAGAGAGCTCCAGTCTGCGTATCGACCTCAACGTCGAAGAACGTTCTCCCATTCAAGTCAATCAATATTATATCGGTACCGATTCCAAATCGACGTATTGGCACGGGCTCGACGTGACCTGGCTAAGCATGTTTGCCCCCCTCGATCGCATGCGCATGGTCTATGCTGCTACATCGTCAAATGATTATACCCTCGATTTATCATACTACGTGCCGTCGATCGCCAAACTGCCGCTCTCATTGCTCTTCAATATTCATACGATGAACGGTCACGAAGGCATCTACGGACCGAGCTTCGGGCAACGCGGCAACCGAAACGACGATTTCGTACACCTCGACGACATCGATTTCCAACGCCACGGCGCCACCATCGGGATGAGCTACGGCATTACAAAAGATTTCCGCGTCTTCCTGCGAACCTCATACGACCGCATCCATCGACATCATCAACTCGACGCCCTCGCCCACGATCTCAACCATTTCCTCAAACGAAACTGGAGCAATCACTTCGACCTCGGCGCCATGGTCGCCTACGACACGCGAAGCGGACACCAAATGCCAAGCAACGGCCATGTCGTCCAATTCGGCATCAGCGGCACCTTCAAAACAAAAGCATCGAATTATCAATATATTAAAATGATATTGATGCACCAAAGCAATATTCAACTCGGTAGTCCCGTCCATCTATTGCGCATCGGTACTTTCCTAGGCGGCATCTTAGGCGATGCGCCTTTCTTCGAAAAGTTCTTCTATAACGATTTCTACGACCTCGCCCCAGCCCGAATTGGCATCCTCAATCCTTCGTCGCGCGGCGCTTTCGATATCTTTAGCACAGGCGCTAAAAGCCTCTCATACGAAGACTTCCTTGCCCGACTCTCCATTAGCTACGCTTGGCAACCCATCGAACAACGCGTCGAATTCTTCGGACTCGTCTCCGCTATTTGGGCAAATTCCGATAAAGACGAATTTATACAAATCGCCAATAAAAATAATGCAAAACGCGATGTCTTCCCCGTCGATATGTCTTTCAATCTCGGCGTCAGAATGCGCACCGAATACGGCTTATTTAGCCTAACTCTCGCTCATATCTTTAACCTTATTCCGAGGTGATCGATATGAAACGATTAGCTTTCTACTTCTTGGCCATCTTCTGGGCTTGTATATATTCGTCAAACGCATACGCTCAAAATCCAAAACCAGACGATTTCCTCCAGTGCGTCGAAAATGAACAACGCATCATTTGTACACTCAATATATATAATTATATACAAACCACAAAACGCATACTCACAAACGGATGGGAAAACACAATTCAACTCGACATCGAATTGATGAATGCCGATAAGTCGAAAGTTTTGCAACGTAGTCGCCTCGAAGCCACACAACGATGCTATATCGATCCCTTCAATACGCCTTGCCTCATCCTA
>SFMP01000212.1 GCA_004554395.1 Myxococcales bacterium
AAAAACAACGTACATTAAAGCGAATTCGCAAAAACGCGCGAAGCGCAAAGAAAAACTGACGTAAAAACCAAAGAAAACCCAAGCTAAAACGCAAGCTATAAAGCCGCGTAGCGGCGTGGGGGCGTGGGGGACTGGTCCCCCACAAAAAAACGCGCGAAGCGCAAAGAAAAACTGACGTAAAAAACAACGTACATTAAAGCGAATTCGCAAAAACGCGCGAAGCGCAAAGAACACTGACGTTAAAAAGCAACGCAAAAACGCACGAATACGCTGCGCGGGCATCCGTGCCCGCGCCAAATACTCTTAGCGTAACGATATTAAAATGTATCGCTTCGATAAGAGAGAGCTTTAGAGCAATATTGGCGGCAATACGGGCTCGTAGAGCCTCGCTTTGCCGTTAAAAAGCTAAGAGTATTCATCCCATCCAAGCAATACTCAACAGTTTGAAACGATTTGCCTAATGATAAGATGTTCTGTTGAGTGCTTTGAAAAACGTTCATAGCTAAGAAAAACGCTTGACGTCGCGGCGATTTCGCATAAAATGCACCAATCTCTTTTCACTTTTTATCTCTCTCATCTTTCGGGTTGATCATGCTTATTAAAGACATAAAACGCATGCACATTTCGGAGTTGCTCGAAAAAGCCTCCGCGCTCAATATCGAAAACGCAGCCAATCTCAGCCGTCAAGAGCTCGTCTACGGCATACTCCAGGCACAGGCGCGCATCAGCGGTGAAATTTGGGGCGAAGGCGTCCTCGAAACGCTGCCCGAGGGCTTTGGATTCCTTCGTTCCATCGACTACAACTACCTTCCCAGTCCCGACGACATCTACGTCTCGCCATCGCAAATCAAGCGATTTAATTTGCGCACAGGCGACACGGTCTACGGTCGCGTACGCCCACCCCACGAGAACGAAAAGTTCTTCGCCCTCCTCCAAATCGAGCAAATCAACTTCGAAGCGCCCGAAAAATCGCGCGAAAAAATCCTCTTCGACAATCTCACGCCCCTCTATCCGCAAGAGCGCCTCATCCTCGAGCACGACCCGATCAACTACTCCACGCGCGTCCTCGACATGCTCACGCCCATCGGCAAGGGCCAACGCGCACTCATCGTCGCCCCGCCGCGCACCGGTAAAACCCACCTCCTCCAAAACATCGCCAACGCCATCAGCGAAAACCACCCCGAGGTCACGCTCATCGTCCTACTCATCGACGAACGCCCCGAAGAAGTCACCGACATGATGCGTTCCGTCCAAGGCGAAGTCATCTCATCGACGTTCGACGAACAGGCCACGCGCCACGTCCAAGTCGCCGAAATGGTCATCGAAAAAGCCAAACGCCTCGTCGAATACAAACACGACGTCGTCATTCTCCTCGACTCCATCACCCGACTCGCTCGTGCCTACAACACCGTCGTCCCAGCCTCGGGCAAAATCCTCTCCGGCGGCGTCGACTCCAACGCCCTGCACAAACCAAAGCGCTTCTTCGGCGCTGCACGAAACATCGAAGACGGCGGATCTCTCACCATCATCTCGACCGCCCTCATCGACACCGGCTCGCGCATGGACGAAGTCATCTTCGAAGAATTCAAAGGCACCGGCAACTGCGAACTCCACCTCGACCGCAAACTCATGGAACGCCGCACCTTCCCATGCCTCGACATCGCGCGATCGGGCACGCGCAAAGAAGAACTCCTCCTCGACCCGCTCACCCTCAATCGCGTCTGGATCCTGCGACAAATCATCCAAAACCTCAACGCCGTCGACGCCATGCAGTTCCTCCTCGATAAGCTCTCACAGACGAAAACAAACGCCGAATTCCTCACCTCCATGCAAACGTAACGCCCCCATCTCCATCTTGAGATGGGCGCTCAGGGCTTTTTTGCCATTTTGCGCGTCTTTTGCATTGGAGTCGCGCTTTTGCCCGTTGGGCAATACGCGCTCTGGCTTTTTTGCCATTTTGCGCGTCTTCTGCGTTGGCGTCGCCCAGAGGGCGGCGGGAACGTACCTTAGTACGCCCCCTTGCCCTCGGCCTAGCCGCCTTGAATACGCATCAAACTGACAAAAAAGCATTTGTTACGCGCTATGTCGCTTTGCTCCATACGCGCTTTGGTCGCGCTATGTCGCTTTGCTCCATACGCGCTTTGGTCGCGCTATGTCGCTTTGCTCCATACGCGCTCTTGGCGCGGCTATGTGCTCACTGGCGTTGCGCGCATACGCCGCGCGTGGCCCCTCCCCCTACCCCCCTCCCCATTGGGGCGGGGGAATTAAATCCTATCGCTATTCGCGAATCGGGGCGATTGGCCGTCGTTATGGCGCCTTGCGCATTGATGGATTGGCGGTGAGTTGATACTTCTCGATCGTATATGGGTCGAAGTTTTTGGCGTTGCGCTGGCAAGTACTGCAGGCTTCTTTCATCGTTTTTGGGTCGTTAGGGTCGGCGTTTCGGCACAGATCGCAGATCTTGGCGACTTGGTCGGCGGTCATCTCTTCTTCGCGCGGTTCGGACGGCTCGTCGTTTTGTTGTTGCCCTTGTTGCCCGCAGGTCTTGCATTTTGCTCCAAATTGCTCTTGTTGACGCTCATATAACCCTGGGTCGCGATAGATCCATAGAATTTCTTGCCGAGATTTATCGAACGAAATGCGCAAGTAGATTGGCTGTTCGGGGCGATAGACGTTTGGATTGAGATCGGGAACGATACCGCCTTCCTTATAAATATCTTTGATCCACGGCATGACTTCGTACATGCGATAGACGTCGCTGTACTCGCGGGGTTGGTAGGGGAAGTATTTATCGAGGAAGACTTCGACGTCGCGAAGCGTCATGCTATCGGTATAGAACCTCGTGTCTTTATCGGAGCGTTCGACGTCTTTATAGCCCTTCGGGACGATAGCGCCATAGAGCCGCCATTCGTCGGGCAATCGTATGCCGAAATCGTCGTATAGCACAACGGGGGCGGGCGCGGGGTCTTCGACTGGGGGAGCACTGACTTCGATCGCCTCGACGGGTGTCGATTCGATCGACGATTTCGATTGGCAACTGGTCGCTAATAGAACGGCAGCGGCGATGATGAAGATGGGAAGGGAGGGGGATTTGCGCATAGTGTGGTGTCTCCTTATGCGGTGAGAGATGGTAGACAATTGTAGCGCAAATGGCGCGTGGAGCACAAGAAAACGCGCGAAGCGCAAAGAAAAACTGGCGTAAAAAACAAAGAAAAACAAAGCGAAAACGCAAGCTATAAAGCCGCGTAGCGGCGTGGGGGCGTGGGGGACGAGTCCCCCACAAAAAAAACGCGCGAAGCGCAAAGAAACCCTCCCGTAAAAAACAAAGAAAACGCGCGCAAAAACTCAAGCCGCCCCCATGCTTAGCGGCGCCTATCAATACGCCTATCGTAGCATCGATTGACCATCTCTATCGTTCTTGAAACGCGCGCAAAAAACA
>SFMP01000213.1 GCA_004554395.1 Myxococcales bacterium
CAGCTCTGTAGTGACTACGATGCAGCCGTGAAGCGCATTCTGACGAAAAAGTATGTACTTGCCCACATTCCAAAGGGCTGTACCGAAGAATTTTCGGATTGTAGCATCGAAGAAATCGTCGAGAAGCACCTCACATTTGATCCCATATACGGAGAGACGACTGTCGACGAAGACGAAACGAATGCAGAACTCGCGGCAAAAGTCACTTCATCGGAACACGCAACGACGAGCGAGGGCAAAGTCGTATTCGACACGCGATTCGAAGTGCTGGCGCCGAATACGAAACGCCCCATTGGTCTCATCATCAATATCGAAGGGCAACGCCAATCGAAATTGCGCTATCCACGCTGTTTTGCCATCACGACGAGCATGTCGATGCATCGCGAATTCTCGAAGAAGAATATGGTTATCCAAAAGCGTATTTTGAACCGGAGGTTATTATGAAGATCTGGGCACATGAAATCGTCGTTGAAGCAGAAGAGAAAGGACTTAGAAAAGGTCTTAAAAAAAGAGGGAAAAATTGCTGGCATCAAAGAAGGAAAAATTGCTGGCAGTCTTGAACAGATGCTCGTGATGACGAAGCGCGTCATGGCGAGTCTCGGCAAGACGATTGACGAAGCTATGGCGATTTTAGAGCTTAACGAAGATGAGAAACAATACGTGCGGCGTTCTATAGCGACATAAGGCGTTGCCCATCTTCCCGATGCTGTGCCCGCAGTATTGGGTTGCGAAACATGGGCGGCGTATGCGCGCAAGGGCGCCAGCCCGAGCACATAGCCGCGCCAGCACGGCGTATGCGCGCAAGGGCGCCAGCCCGAGCACATAGCCGTGCAAAGCCGTGCGTATTGCCAACGGCAATAGCACGGTAGCGCGGGCGTATTGCCAACGGCAATAGCCGCGCCATTTCAATATAAATATAGACATCACTCGCCTACTCAATCGCCATGCGTCTTGTTCAATATAAGCCACGAGGGCGTTCGATGGAGCCGCGATAGAGTGCGCGAGAAATATATATTATGGATGTAGTGATGTGTTGCACTATGGCCCGAACAAGAGTATAGCGCGCGTGGCAGGGCAATGTCGCCCTGCGAGTGATTGGGTAGACGCGAGTATGATAATTGGAATCATTTCAGATACGCATGGATTTGTACATCGAGCGATTTTTGATGCTTTTAGGGACGTCGATGCCATCGTTCATGCGGGCGATGTGGGCGAGTTGGGGGTGATTGAGCAACTGAAGACGATTGCCCCGACTTATGCAGTTCGAGGTAATATCGACGGTGGCGATTTATATTCACTCGACAAGATTTTATATCAATCGTTCGACGGCGTGCGCGTAACGGTGACGCACAATGCGGGCGACCTCATCAGGCCGGCATGGGATATTGAAAGTCGAATATTGACACAACCGACCGATATATTGATATCGGGACATTACCATGCCTATTGGTGTGCGCCATTGCAAACATCGACGGGGCGCATTTTGTGGCTAAGCCCGGGGGCGGCGGGCAATTCGGGGCACCACCAACAACGCATGGCGCTGCGATTGACCATCGCCGACAAAGCGCGACGAACGGGCGATATCGTCAAAGATATACAACTCGAAGCCGTCAAATTTGGGGTGCGTGGCGAGGCGTAGAAATGAAAACTATTATTATAACGACGGCAATGCTCTTCATGAGTAATGTATTTATGACGATTGCATGGTATGGTCACCTCAAATCGTTGTCTTCAAAGCCGTGGTATATTGCAGCACTCGTCAGTTGGGGTATTGCTCTGTTTGAATACATGCTCCAAGTGCCTGCGAATCGCATCGGAAACGAAGTATTGACAATTCCACAACTCAAGATAATGCAAGAGGCCATTGCACTGACCGTTTTCATTCCCATTTCGGTCGTCTTTCTCAAAGAAAAGATTACACTCGATTATATATGCGCCATGGTATGTATATTAGGCGCCGTGTTTTTCATATTTCGCGCAAAATTGTTTGGCGGTTAGATTTCATATAAGTCTATTATTCGCGCTTATATTCGCCGATTCATTTACTCTTATGTTCGCGCCCTATTCACTTTTATGACTCGCCATCAGAACGGTCGTCGAATACTTGCAAAGTATAATAATCTTGCCCCGAGGAAGAATGATAGAGGACGGATTCGAGTATGACGATTGCTTCGAAGGGGGCTTTTGATGCGCTCGACGAGGCATTTTCGATGAGTTTGGCGACGAATTCGCGTTTGCCGACGAGTCGGACGTATTGCCAACGACCGTATATCTTGGCTTCGAATTGCAAGACTTCGTCGCAGGGGCATGGATTGTAGCGCAGTTGGATGGCGACGGCCCCCATGGTCATTTGGCGAGCATTCGTCGTGATGGCGTCATCGACGCGACGTTGAGCGCGTTCGATCGAATGCGACGTCGGTGTCGTGCGAGCGCAGGCGACGAGTGCTGGCGCAAATGCGATGAAAATGCATGCGATAGCGAAATAGAGAGAAGAATATTCGAGATTTAAACATCTATATCGCATCGCATACACCATGATGGCGTTTATTCCGTGAGCCACGCCTTGAACGCATCGAGGTTATAGTCGCGCCCGAGGAAGTTGTGAACCATGTCTTTGGCGTCTTGTGCACCGCCGACCGAGAGGATCGTTTCGCGATATTTGCGAGCGGTATCGGTCGAGAGGAGGCCGTTTTTGTGGAAGGGAACGGCGAGGTCTTTGGCAATCGAGAGCGACCACATATAGGTGTAGTACATCGAGGAGTAGCCGTTGAGGTGGCCGAAGCTGGCGAACGTGTGATCGCCTTCGTATTGTTTGAAAGGCGAATATTTGGCGAAGACGTCGTTCATCGTCGCTTGGAGGTCGATGTCTTTGGGATCGACGCTGTGGTAGGTGTACGAGAGGGCGGCGTATGAGATTTGGCGCATATTGTGGACGCCTTTGCCGACGTTGTCGGATTGTTTCATGCGCTCGACGAGGTCTTTGGGGATGACTTCGCCCTTGTCGTTGGTGGCAAACATTTTGAGGACGTCGTAGTCCCAGGCCCAATCTTCGAAGAGTTGCGATGGGGCTTCGACGAAATCCCATTCGCAGTTAATGCCCGATTGTTTTGCCCAGTGATGTCGGCCGGCGAAGAGTTGGTGGAGCAAGTGCCCGAATTCGTGGAAGAAGGTTTGGACGTCGTTGTGTTCCATGAGGGCGGGATTGGATGGCGTCGGTTCGGGGAAGTTGCACACGAGCGTTGCCGCCGGCAATTGCAGCCCTTCGATGCCGCTGTACATGCCAAAGCTCGCGGCGTGCCCGTATTTGCCTTCGCGCGGATGCATATCGAGGTAGAATCGCGCGATGAGCGTGTCGCCTTCGTAGACGTCGTACGCCTCGACCGAGGGGTGCCAAACGGGGCGGTCGGACTGCTGGAACGTCACGCCATAGATGCGGCTGGCAACGCTCAAGATACCGCGTTTGACTTTTTCGTAGGCGAAGTATTGGCGCACCGATTGGGCGTCGACATCGTATTTTTGTCGTTTGAGCGCTTCGGTGTAGTAGAAGCGGTCCCAAGCATAGAAGCCGTCGGCGTCGGGGTTGTCGGCGCGTTTGAGCGCCATGAGCTCTTCGATTTCGGCTTTGGCGCGCGGCTCAGTGAGCTTGGCAATTTCTTCGATAAACGAGGCAATCGTCTTCGTATCTTTTGCCATTTTATCGTAGGCATTATAGGCGGCCCAGTTTTCGAATCCGAGCGTCGTGGCGTATTGATATCGTTCGTTGAGGAGTTTTTTGAAGACGACGTCGTTGGCCGGGTAGGCGCGAGAGTTGAAGAGCTCGGTGATGGCTCGACGCGTATTTTCGTTTTTGGCGTAGTTTAAGACGGGGAAATAGTCGGTATTATCGGTCGAGACGGTAATCTTGCCGTCGGCATCGGGCTGATGCGATTTCATGAAGTCTTCGGGGAGCCCAGCGAGTTGTTCGGCGGTGAACTGAATCGTCTTGCGATCGTTTCGAATGTTTTTGTCGAAGTCTTGCCCCGATTGGACGATGGCGGCATCGAGATCGGCTAGGACTTTGCGCGTCGCTTCGTCTTTATCGACGCCCGAGAGTTTGTAGGCTTCGATCGTCTTGTCGACGAATCGTTTAGCTTTGCCATCGAGCGTCGTTTTATCGACGGCGTTGACCGAGGCATAGAGATCGGGATCCATTTGAATCGCCGTCAACTCTTTCGCCGCTCGCTGCATACAAGCCTCGGCTTCGTCGCGCACGTCTTTATCGGGGTGCGTATTCGCCATGAGTTCCGACACGCCCATCATGCGTTCGAAGGCGATGTCGATTTCGTTCAATTTTTCGAGCGTATTTTCGCGCGTATGTTTCCCCGAAATGGCGGTGATTTCGCCTTTGAGTCGCTGGACGTGTCTGAGATTCGTGTCGCAGACGTTCTTGGCATCGGCAGCCGTCGAAAAGACGACGGGCATCGAGAGCGGTTCGATGCTAAAGACGTGGGCAGCTTGGGGAACTTGGACGGGCTCTTGTTTTTGAGCACAGCCTGAGAAGCCGATTGTCGCAGCACTCATCGCGATTAAAAAATTCCAATACTTCACAGTTTTCTCCTTCTCGATCGTGGGATCATGCGCCATTGACCGCGATGTCACACAGCCATGGCGCTTTGCAACACGGAGGCATACTTAAAGCGCACGGCGCAAAGAGAGCAAGAAAATAATGTTATCGCCCGCGCCATCTCTGCTTGTATGTTCATGTTGGTTGATTTATTTGCCCATATTAATAGATTATTTCGTTCATATAAATTACTTTTTTTATCTATAAAAAAACTCGCTTTTATCAATCGATGACGACTTGAATTGAGCAGCGATGAATGTAGCTGTCGCCATGCCCCGTATTGCATATTTGTCATACATGAACAATCGACAGATCGCGGAGTCGACATCGACAAAGTGCGCATAAATGGCTGTCGCAATGATTGCGACGATTGTCGATGATATGATATAATAGCGGGCGGTTTTTTGGGAATCGGTCGTTTTTGGACGGCGATTTCCACGAGCCAAGACGATGAATGATTGCCGTTGCAGACAAAGGCATTTGCACTGCGACGTAAACGAGGAACGCCAAATGCTGGTGAGATGTGACAAATGCGGACAAAGCTACGAAATCGATAATTCGCGAATCCCTGCCAAGGGAGCGAAGATGAAATGTCCGACTTGTAGGTGTGTTTTATTCGTCCAAGGCGATGGGACAGCTGTGCCACTCGATATTGCCCCAACGCCCGAGTCGAAGAGCGCCGATATGGGGCTTGCCCAAGGGGCGACGAGTGAGCCCAAGTTGGCTACCCCGTCGCAAGAGACGGTTTGGAAAGTCCGCCACGTCGGCATGACGTACACGTTTCACGACCTCGAAGGCTTGCAAAATTGGCTCACGGCGCGTTCGTCGCTCGACGACGTCAAAATCGCCAAAAACGAAGACGATTGGCGCGAACTCGGCGACTACAAAGAAGTCCTCACAACCGATATGATCGCCAAATTCTTCCCCCTCGGCGATGTTCCGACGAGCAGTTCGCCGCGCCCGAGTCTTTCGCAGATGAATGCCGTCGAACCCGTAGCGAGTGCCCCCATTCCAAGCGTGGCGAACGCCGCACCCGTCGCCGTCTCGAATATTGCGTCTCCGAACGACGAAATGGCTTCTTATAAGCGATCGCGTAAAGCTCAGCAGAAGCGCCAAAAAGAATCGATCAACGAAAAGCAAAAAATGCAACGACTCATCACGATTGGCGTCGCCGCCGTCGTCGTCGTGCTCGCGGCGATATTTGCATGGCGCTATTTCGTGGCGGGCAAAGGCGTGAGCGATGTCGCGCTCCCTAGCGCGACGACGGTAACTGCAGCGCCCTCCCCCCTCCCCGCGCCAGCTGCCGCTAAAGCCCCCGCGCAAAACGAAGCCAAGCCCGCCCCAACCGAGGCCGGAAACCCCGATTCGAACGCCGCCGATCAAGGCGGAATCGACGTCGACGACGTCGAAGCAGAAGCCGAATTCGAACTCCAAAAACAAATCTACGAAGCCGAAGAGCTCGTCGCGAAAAAGATGTGGCCCGAAGCTCGCGCCATGCTCGAATCTTTGCGCAAAGATATGCCCGAACAAATCGACGTCTTGCGACTCCTCTCTCAAACGTATAAAGGTCTCGGACTCGACGATAAAGCCGCAAAACTCGACGCTCAAATCGCAAAACTCAAACAACAGCAAAACGCCGATTAAGCGGACTTTCGACACAATCGATTCGTTTTTGGCAATCGTTTCGATTTTCGCGATCGTTTCGCTCGATTTGTGCGTTATGATTATGGATATCGGGCAAAACGAGCGATTACGCGTAGATTGAGATTCGTTCGATTTCGATACAATCGATTCATTTTTGGCAATCGTTTCGATTTTCGCGATCGTTTCGCTCGATTTGTGCGTTATGATATGGATACTGGGCAAAACGAGCAGTTGCGCGTGCATTGCGATTCGTTCGATTTCGACACAATCGATTCATTTTTGGTAATTGAGTCGTTTTTGGCAATCGTTTCGCTCGATTCGTGCGTTATGATATGGACATCGGTGGGATACTGCACGGGTTGCCATTGCCCCATCTATCTAATGGAGAGGTCCCTGAAGATGTAGGATACAGGGACTCAGGGAAATGATTTCGCCCTATTTCGTCAACAACAATCGTCTACAAGAGGCAGAGATGACACGCGACACAGCATTATTAAGTGAAGGGATTTTTTCGGCACTCAGCCAAGAGGAGCTCGCAGAGCTCTCGCAATGCATGACCGTCGAAACGCACAAAGCAGAAGATTCCCTGCGATTCCAACGTGGATTTAACGTGCTCTTGAGCGGAGAAGTGAGCGTTTTGCGCGAGAATGCCGAGATCGGCCAACTCCAACCCGGCGATGGTTTTGGCGATTGGGGTCTTTGGGGATGGATGCAATCGCGCGTCAGTCTCCGAGCCGATACCGACATACGCGTCGGCATCTTCGACGAAACGCGCCTAGCGCAAGCGATTGCCAAACATCCGACGGCAATCTTGCGCGTACTTCGCAATTTTTCGCGTCTCATGGATGCGCATCTCGAAGATCTATCGACGGCGCTTCTCGAGGCGTTCCATGCCTCGGCTGGCGGTGCCTCGAGGAGTGTTCACGTCGTCGTCGACGGCGTCGAAAAGAACGTCCACATGGGAACGCCGCTTTCGGCGCTCTTGCCCAATTCGATCAACGGAACCCCCGTCGTATCGGCACTTTTCAATCACAAACACATCAGTCTCAATCGCCCACTCTATACGTCGGGCGTCGCCGAGCCGCTCACGCGCGACGGTCTCGAAGGGCGCATGATTTATCGCGCTAGCCTCTCGCTTTTGGCACTCGAAGCCGCGCATCGAATCGATCCGAAGATCAAATTGCGCATCGGTCCGAGCCTCGGATTTGCCTATCTCTTCGAAATCGACGATATCGCCGGTCACGACGTCGCCACCCTAGCGACGAAACTCAACGACGAAATGCGCAAGATGGTCGCCGAAGACGTCGTCTTCCGTCGCGACTACTGCTCGCTCGACGAAGCCAAAATCCGCCTCATCGAACAAGGTTGGGAAAACGCCGTCAAATTGCTACGAAAATCGCGAAACGCCTCGATTGCCCTCGTCTCATGTGGCGAACTCCAAGCTATCGAAATCGTCCCGCTCGTCGCCTCGGCTGGCATCCTCGACCACTTCTGCGTCGCCGCCAATGGCGACGAAATGCTCCTCTACTTCGATTCGACCAACATCGAAGAAGCCCAAAAACGCAATCTCCACCCGAGCATCCTCGCCAAACAACACGACACATGGCTCAATGGCATCGGGCTCACGAGCGTCGGCGCTTTCAACGATTTCTGCATCAGCGGCGAAGTCTCCCGCATCATCCGCGTCAGCGAAGGGTTTCACGAAAAACGCATCAGCCAACTCGCCGATATGATCGTCAACGCGCCAAAGCGCGTCAAAGTCGTCTGCATCGCCGGTCCCTCGTCTTCGGGCAAAACGACGTTCCTCAAACGACTCTCGATTCAGCTCCAAGTCGTCGGGCTCACGCCCAAATGCATCTCGCTCGACGATTACTACGTCGACCGCGAACTGACCGTGCGCGACGAGAACGGCGAATACGATTTCGAAGCATTCGAAGCCCTCAACGTCGAACTGCTCCACGATCAATTGCACGCACTCATCAGCGGCGAAGAAATCAACATTTCGCGCTACGATTTCTCGACGGGCAAAAGCCACCCCAACGGCGGTCAACGCATGCGCCTCGGCGATTCCGACATCTTACTGCTGGAGGGCATTCACGGGCTCAATCCGCGCATGCCTTTCGATCAAAGCGATGGCGTCTTCCGCATCTTCATCAATCCGCTCACATCGCTACAGCTCGATAACGCCAGCCGAGTCAGCGCCTCCGACATCCGCCTCATCCGACGCATCGTCCGCGACCGCCACACGCGTTCCATCACCGCCGCCGACAACATCATGCGATGGCCCTCGGTCCGACGCGGCGAACTCAAGCACATCTTCCCCTACCAAACCCACGCCGACGCCGTTTTCAATACTTCACTTGTCTACGAGCTTTCCGTGCTCAAAGTTTATGCCGAGCGATATTTGCTCGAGGTCGACGAAGATCACCCCGCGCAAACCGTCGCCTTCCGATTGCGAAAACTGCTCGACAGATTCGTCACCATCTACCCCGAAAACGTCCCCCAAACTTCGCTCTTGCGCGAATTTATCGGCGGCTCTTGCTTCGAATACTAACGTCAATCCAAAGGCGGCAAAAAAAAATCGCACAAACCGCCTATACCCTGTTATAATAACCAATCATCGGGACTGCGGCACGATGCCGCACCAGTTTACGCACCCACTTTCGGGTCAACTGTCACATAAAGGAGAAAACGATGCAGATCGATATCAGCTTCCGTCATATGGAACCGTCCGACACACTACGGGATTATGCTGACGAAAAGATCCGTCGTGTGATTCGCAAACACATTCGCGACGATTTCGACGCTCAAATCACCCTTTCGGTCGAAAAATTCCGTCACATCTGCAAAATCCATTTGGTCTACAAAGGCATTGCCATCAAATGCGAAGAAAGCAGCAACGACATGTATCAATCGATCGACTTGGCCCTCGACAAACTCGAACGTCAAATCCACCGCTTCAAAGGCAAATTGCGCGCGCATAAACCGTCACGTGCCAACGCTGCTCGCACGCTCGACGTCGCCGTCGTTGCTCTCCCCGAAGACGATATCGACGATGAAGTCGCCGAAACGCTCGAAGCCGAATTGGCCGACGAAGCCGCTCTCGTCGAGGCCGAAGCCAAACAAGCTCGCGTCGTCAAACACGAAGCCGTCGAACTCATCGAAATGACCGTCGACGATGCCGCCATGAAACTCAGCCTCGAAGACCTCCCTGTCGTCGTCTTCATCGATGCCGATTCACACCGCACCAACATCCTCTATCGACTCGAAGATGGCAAGTTCGGCCTCATGCCTTTCGGCCAATAATCGAATTTTCTTCGGATTAGCTGTCTAATCTACGAACCGCATTCAGCCCACTCGCTCGAATGCGGTTTTTTTTTTTCGCCGCCTATTGCCCCACGGGCAATACGGCGCCGGGCTCCGGCTATTGCCCTGCGGGCAATACGCCTACGCTGTTCGTCTATTGCGGCTGCGCCGCAATACGACTCACCCATGCGCCTATTGCCCCACGGGCAATACGGCGCCGACATGAACAAAAAAAAAGCACAGCCAAATGGCTGTGCTCAAAAATGCGCTTGCAAAGCAATAATTCGAATAAATCTTATTTCGATTTCATATCGTTGGGCAAGCAATAGAAAGCGGCCGTTCCCTTGATCCATTCGACGCAAGCAGCTTCTTCGGGGCACGTCGTCTTGCACGAGGCGCCAGCTGGGCAGTTCAAATAACCACCAGGAGCATCGGTGCACTTCGATTCATCGGCACCACTCTTGAGGCATTCTTCTTTGGTCGGAACGCAACGATGCGTGCAGAATGCGTTGCTATTGGAATAGATACCGCAAATCAAGCTGTCGCAGTCGAAGACGTAGTCGGCGGTGCAGGTCGCAACGTTGTTTTCGCCTTTGGGCGCACAAGCCGCTTTGTGTGCCGACGTATTCGGAATCGAGCACGGACCATATTCTTCGGGAGAGCAGGCGCACACGCAACCGGCCAAAACCAAAAACAACCCAAGATTGCGAAGCATATTCAATTTAGACATTCTCAACACCCCAATGTCGAAGAGTCAGCGACGAACGTGAAAGACACAAACGCATTAAAGCGACTCGCTATTTAACCCGATATCGCCAAATACGCAAGATAAAAGCACGATAATACACATCTATTCCGCAAAAATATGCGGCGCATCGATAGCTAGAAGAGCGACTTAAACTTGAATTCCGTTCGCCCAAGGCGAATCGTATCGTTGTCGATGAGATCGGATTTCGTGCACCGTTTTTGGTTGACGAAAGTCCCATTCATCGAGTCCAAGTCGGTGACTTGGAAGTTTCCGTTTTCGTGGCGAATCGTGCAATGTTTCGCCGATAAAAATGGGTCGGTGATGACGATATCGCAGTCGGCAGCTGTCCCGAGAATGTTTTTGCCGTCGTAGATTCGGAAATCTTCGCCTCGATGATTGCCGTTTTGCGCCACGATCCAGCCGACGACGGTGCGTTGCACGGCGTTGAGTGCATCGAGATTGAGCGCGACCGTCTTTTCGCCCGATTCTTGTGGCATGGGCATGCCAACGACGGGTTGCGGAGCCGCTGGTCCACTGCTGACTTGCCCAACGGGGGTGCCACAAAACGGGCACATATCCCAGTCGGCTTGAAGTCCAGAACCGCAATTCATGCACGTAATCGCCATATTTTGCTGGCGTCTATTTCGTTTCCCTTTTCCCATTTTTGCCGATTCCTGTTGTTTCGCCGAAACATTTCCTACGGGTACCATTTGCGTTCCTGGGGCATTTCCCGCGCGCGCGACGCCTGCCGCGCCACCGCCACGCGGCATTTGACCGCCTGCCGCACCACCACCTCGAGGCATCTGACCACCGGCCGCGCCTGCCGCGCCACCACCGCGTTTTTGCAGATCGGGAGCGCCGTCGGTCTTCGTACTCTTCAACCCCGTCACGCCATCTGTCGTCTTATACGCCTTCTGCTCGAGGTTCGTCATGCCACGCATCGCCTTCGCCTGTACGCGACCTATCGTCTGACGTCGTACTTGCGCCGCCATGCGGTTCTTGTAGCGATTCGCCGATGTGCGAAACATCGACGTAAACATGCGTGTAAAGAAATCCATTCTTCCCTCTCGTCTCCATAAGAACTGGGAAAATCCAGATCCCAGCCATTTTATAACACGGTTATCGCTCTCTGACAAGTAAGTCAAACGCGCTCAAATTCAATCGTCGAGCGGATTAATCGTCTCATAGACCGCTGCATCGGGGGACGACGATGGCGCCGTTTTGCCAGATCCGCTCGACGATTTGCGCGACTTGAGACCTCCGGGCAACGTCGACGGCGTGAGCCCGAGTTTCTTTTCTTGAACTTGTACGGCTTTTAAGCTGAAATCGAGCGCATCGCGCTTCGATCCCTCGTATTTGTAGACTTTGACGCCAAAAACGCCACATTGACGCCCATCGCGCCAAAACGTCCAATGAACATATCCTTTGCCATTGTTCGACCGCATTTCGTCGGGGATGGGCACTTTGGGCGACGCGTTCCAAGCGACGTGTATTGCTTCATTGTCGTATTCTGTGATACCACTCGATCGAACCATCCGCACATCGACGACTTCGCCCCGAGCATTGATCGTTATCTCGACGACCGCCTCGAGATCGGGATCGTTGAGACGGTTCCCAGGGCTGCGAAATACCGTATTGAGTCGCAATAAGTAATCGTGCGCCCATAATCGATGGATTTCTTTGTGCATGAGCGCCAAATACTCGGCGACGTCTTTTTGATGCGACAGAGAATTCCCTTGCTCGCCTTGTTTGATCACGGGGCCCGCTGGGTTGTAAGCCGCTTCGTAGCGCGATTTGGCGACGTTTGCCGCCTGAACAAAGGCGTTCACATCGCGAGCTTCGAACGTTTCGCGGGCGATTTGAGCCGACTGTTGAACGAGCGATGGCGCGAGATTCATCGGGCCTACGGCCAAGTTTTGCGGCGTCAATATCGTCCCCGTCGAAGCCGCAGATGTCGGTGCCGTAGGCGCAATCGCCTCTGTTATCGCCGCAGATTGCGGCGTTTCGGCGGGCTGCGGCGGTGCCTTCTTCTCGGGCGCCGGCTTCGATTTCTTGGGCGGCGCTGGCGCAGGCTTCGATTTCTTTGCCGGCGCTGGCTCTGGCTTCGGTTTCGGGCGTTGCGCACTCGCCGCAGCCTCTTGGTTGACCTGCGGCTTCGACGGATCGTAAACCTCAGCAGTAAATATCTCTCGCTGTTTGTGCACGATCTCGAACTGTGCCCGATATTCGCCCCCTGCCACGCCGTCTCCCGATGGCAGCCTACCCAAATACTCGCCATCGAAATACCGCGGTTCTTCGACGATCGTCGTTTCGACGACGATTTCATACGTCCCGTCGTCGACAATCGCATCGAACTGCAACGCGTAGGGGCGACTTTCGTGCACATGACCTGCCGATACGAAGTGCCGCCCCGTTTCATCGATTCGATACAGCGACGCCGCCGCGCCGTTGAGAAACTCGGGCTTGTGATCAAAATAAACCGTTGGCACTAGCGCTTGTGCCGGATACAGCTCGACGACTTCGTCGGGCGATGGAACCATCGCCGATACCGTGACCGACAAATCGGACTTGAGCGACCACGATATTGCTCCAAAAATCAACACATGGATGACGATCGCCAATCCCCATGCGACGACCCATCGCTTCGGGCGCGGTTGTTTGTTCTGCGATTCCATGCGCCTAGTGAGCCATCTTCGAAGTTATAGACGCGCTTTGCGCGATATCTCGGCGATCTCTTCACCGCTCCAGTGCTTGCCCTGGCCAATTCCCGGGCATCGATGCGCCGTTTCGTTCCAGTCTGCAATCGTCGATAAATTGCATCGCCAAAACGGAAAATCGCGACATTGCGACGGACGTACTTCGTAGACCGTACATCCCTTGTCGAAAAAAATACAATGACCATCGGGAAAATCATCCCGCGCTGTATAGGAATCGCGATATGGCCACATGTATTCCCGAATGATCGTTTCGCGATCTAAATTTTTCGTCTTTCCCAAATGCTCGACGAGCTTCTCAAATTCCTCGGGATTGAAATAGACGATCCCCGGCTCACCACAACAACATTGCCCGCATTGCGTACACGAAAATTCGAGACCATCGCTCCAAAACCGTTTAATCTTCATGATTACTATATCACTCCGAATATTATTCTAAAGAATCGCCATCCAACCAAATCTCAAACTGCCGCCTCGGCGTCGCCCGTCGGCGACATCTCGGGGTGCGCAATGGCTAGCGCCAAAATCGGATGGATATCGGGCGACGCCGAGGCAAAACATTGCTCGATACAAGCCGATATCGTCGCCCCAGTCGTCAACACATCGTCGACGATGACGATTTGCGCATGCGGAATCTCCGAACGACGTTCAAATGCACCATCGAGATTCTTGAGCCGTTCGTCGTACGACAGCTGCGCTTGGTGCGGCGTATGCCGCGTGCGCACGATGAGATTATCGGCGAGCTGTGCATCGCAACCGATCGATTGAAGTCCCTTGGCGAGTACCGAAGCAAACGTCCAAACGGGGTCGAAGCCTCGGCTTTCGAGGCGATTGGGATGCGGCGGCACGGGGACCAAAAGTGCATGTTCTGCAATGAGTGGCTTGATTTCTTGAATGCGATTCGACACCAATCCCATTAATGCGCATTGAGCACTATAATCTTCGTGATATTTCCATCGCGTGATGAGGTCTGAGGCGGGTCCTTCGTAGGCAAAAAAAGCAAATGCCTTATCGGCGCCACGCGGCACGACGACATGGTGTGGTTTGTCGATCGCATCGAGACAGCATTCACACACCGTCGTGGGTGATTTCGAAACGAGCCCGTCACAAGCCGCACATCGCGTCGGCCAAAACAACTCAAACAGAGCCTTGAGTGTATCGCTGATCGCCATCGCCTTGCCCTCATTTATGATAAGGTTCTTTTTTGATGATCGTCATCGCACGATAAATCTGCTCATAGACGAGCACCCGCGCCAACTCATGCGGAAACGTCAACGGCGAAAGGCCAAACACGATATTCGCACGCTGGCGCAATACATCGTGATGCCCAAACGCCCCACCGATGGCAAACGCCATGGGGATCGACTGCGCCATGAGCCCCTCGATGACTTGCGCAAATTGCATACTCGACATGAGCTTGCCGCGTTCGTCGAGGACGAATAAATGCGAGCCCTGCGCCACCTGCGCCATGATCTGACGCGATTCTTTTTCGCGGATCTGGAGCTCCGATAACTTCGGGCTCAGCTCGGACTTGAGCTCGACTTCTTGCAACGGCATATAGTGCTTGATGCGCCGTAGATATTCATCGGCTGCGGCACGATACGGCGCAAAACGCATTTTGCCGATAGCGAAAAGCGTTGCTGGCATAGGACTAGAAACTGGGCTCGTCGTAGATTTCGTCGGTCATGCGCAAATCAGCGGGAATGTCGACGTGCAAACGCGGCGCATCTTTCCACAATCCTTCGATATCGTATTCGTTGCGCTTGTGACCGTTAAACACGTGCACGACGACATCGGCGTAATCGAGCAAAACCCATTGACCGTTGGCAAGACCTTCGTTGCTAATGCACTGACGCATATCGACGACATCGGTATCGATACCCGTGGCAATACCGTCGACATGGCGATCACTGCGCCCCGAACAAACGACGAGGAAATCGGCATAATCGCACTTTCCACGAACGTCGATAATGACGGGCTCGATCGCTTTTTTGTCGATCGCGGCGTCTACACATGCTCTTGCGACTTGTTCGCTCGTATACTCTTCCATTCTCTCTCCAATATCAATGCGATCCGCGCCTTGCGAACCGCATTTCACATACCCCATTTCGCACTAAAAAAAAAGGTTTGAATCTCGCCTCCCAAGTCCAATCGATGATCGGCAGCGGCGCATTCGTACCGCTGCCATGCCATTGCACATCAAAAGACTTCGATTTGCGGCACGTGTTCTTCGTCGGGCAAGATGATCTTAAACATCATACCGCCTTCTTCGCGCGGCTTGGCAAACAACTGCCCATGCATTTTGATCAAATTCAAACGCGCTCGCGTCAACCCCATGCCGCGCGCCGGTGCCCACGTCGTAAAATACGGATAAAACAGCTTCGGCAAGTCGCATGGCGCGACGCCGCAACCATTATCACTCACTTCGATGACGACGCGATTGGGCAAAACGCTGGCGCGTATGCCGATGAATTTCGACGATATATCGCCCTGTTTCCGACTCAATGCCCGTAGCGCATTTTGAATCAGCTCGTGGATCGCCTGCCATAAATAGGCAAAATCGCCCAATACATTCGGCAACGGACTGGCGATTTCGAATTTGAGATCTGCCGTCTCGTCGATCTGCGTCCGATTGTAATCGACGACGTTTTGGATGAGCATCGACAAATCGATCGATTCAAAGTTCTCGATCTTCGTATTGCAAACGTCGCCTAACGCCTGCAAACCTTGAATCGTCTTTGCCATCGTCTCGATCTGCGACACTGCCGTTCCCAAATACTCCGCCATGAGGTTGTATTTTTGCGAAACGTAGTATTTTCGGAATTGTGCAAACGTCTGAATGAGCTCGATCGTATTCTTGTGCAACTCAGGCGTAATGCGACTACACGTATCGCCAACTTGCGCATAATGCGATTCGGTCTGCTCGCGGATATCTCGATCGCGATTGCCGACGAGCATCGAAACAAACGACATCAACTGATAGAGCGTTTCGGCATCGTCTTGCGTAAAATAATCGCGCCGATTCGACGTCAGAGCGACGCTGCCTGCCGGAAACGTCTCGACGACGATGGGCACGAGGATGACCGATTCGAAATTCGCATAGAGCACCAAATTCAACGCATCATCGCTGAGCTCGGAACGCGATCGACATACGGGCTTGCCCTCTTTCAAAAACGCCTTCACGTTGTCGGCTTCCATGTCGATGCCCCGATTCGCCATGTGCGACAAAGTTCCCTCGGCGGCGACGAAACGTGCGCCATCGTCGAAGATATGCCACAACACTGCCCCATCGGCGCCAAATAGCCCCATAAACGTGCGCACTATCGGCGTCGCCACGTCTTTCGACGACCGCGCCGTCTTGATTATCGTATAAAGCCGTCGATATACGGCATGAATATGCGCCTCGCTGCGTTCGGGCGCGTGTTCTGCCCCCGGCAAATTGTCAAAATACATGACGACTTCTCCTTGCTTCACCTTCGTTGAATGATTCCACGCCCGCCGATACCTTCGCCGATGCTCGCCGCGCCATGCGCGATACCATCACATAAGAATCGCCTTGTGCTCGCTCCAATATGGCCGCCTCGTTCGCATCGCGCGGATCGAGTTGTGCCACCGCTGCCGCTCGAATGAGTCCATCCGAATCCGAAGATAATTCTCTAATATAACTACGAGCTCGAACATTATGCGATAAACCGAGGCTTTCGATCGCCTGCATTCGACGATATGGCGCACTATCGCCCTGCGCAATCTGCGCGATCTTTTCGACGCTCTGATCGGTATCGGTCAAGGCAAATAGGCGCATGGCGTATGTCGATCGCTGCGAGTCGCTCGAATCTAACCATGCTTCGAGCTGTGGCGCAAGAGCCCGAGCCAATCGCGACGCAAATTCGCGCTGCGGCGCGTCCTCGACCGAAAGATAGATCGGCGACGTCTGCACGACGAAATCGCGCAAAAGCCGCAATTTCGGGTCATCGCTGTCCGATTCCGATTTGTCGGGCGATTGCGCTATCGAAACGGCAACCGCCTCGACCGCCTTCTCGTTTGCCGATAACCACGCATACGCGCGCTGAGCTCTCGATTCATCGCCCGACTCGACCGACATCGACTGCTGCGCAAAATCGCCCAACAACACGTCGATATGCACGTTCGTCATATAATAATGCGACGGATCGTTTTTGATAAACGCCCCCAATACTTCCGACGGCGTCATCTGCGTCAAATCGACGTCGCGATCGCGCGATACGATCATGTTCAACGCCATCTGACGCGTTTCGTGCGAACCGTTCCAAATTGCAGTCAGTAATCGTTTGGCCGCATTTTCTTCGTCTAATCGCACAATCGACCAAAGTTGATACGGCTTAATATCGCCATCGTCGAGGACTTTGATCGCATCGTCTTTGACGTCTTTGCGCTTGTGATAAGCCAAAATCCACGCCGCTGCCGATTTGACCATCGGGCTCGGATCGGTGCGCAATCGATCCGCAATCGCATCGAGATGCATCCCTTGCCGGCCGAGCCCAATCACCGCCAATGCCCGAAACGAATCGATACTGCTCCCCAACGACTCTTTGAGCAAAGCAACCGCATCGGGCGACGCAATCAGCCCCAACGCCCAAAGCGCATATTCGCGAATCGCTCGCTTTTTATGCGGCGCCAAACAATCCGACAACACGGGAACCGATGCCGGCAACTGCGCATGCGCAATCGCACGAATGGCTTGCATTTTCTGAGCATCATCGAGCACATTGCCCGAACTCGATTCGATCTTTTGCCCTAAAACCTGCACTACCGACGAAGAACTGAGCCATTCGCTCAATTCCATCGCTCTCGACACCATCGACACATCGTCCGACAAAAGCCCCTCGACAATCGTCTGTGCATATTTATCGGCGAGCCCGCGCATTTCGTGCCTAATGCTATAGCGCTGTGCCGATTCGCGCGTTTGCATCGCCAACACGAGCGGGCGAACTTGCGCATCTGCCAAATCGAGCAATATCGACAAATACAACGCCTTATTTTTCTTTGAACGCAAGAGCGGCAAAAACTTCTGCGCCATTTCGTCGAGCCCACCGCGCCAACTCAAATCGTCGATCGCGCGCTGCGCCGCTCGAAGTGCAAGCGCCTGATCGCGGCTCTTCGACGCGATTTCGATGTAAATCGCATCGGCTTTTTCGGTCTGCGCCAATATCGACAAACACGTCGCCTGCTTCATGGCAACGGCATCGCTATTGGCATCGATTTGTCGCGCCGTTTCGTAGGCATTTATCGCATCGCGATATAACCGCATCTCGACGAGCACATCGCCCAAGCGTTCGTGCGTTTCGGCGTCGTTTGCATCGAGTTGCAAAGCGCTCTCGAGATGCGATCGAGCCGATTCTAACTTGCCTTGTGCCAAATCGACGTCGACGAGAGCCAGCGCCACATCGCGCTTATCGGCCTCAGATTTCACCTCGGTCGCCGATAACGCCGCCTGTGCCTTGTCGAGCTCGCCCGCCGCCATTGCCACTTCGACGAGTGCCGAACGCACCGCAAACGCCGATCCGTGCACCGCCAAATACTGCTCCAAAGGCTCGATGGCCTCGGCCGGCACCTGTAGCGCCAACGCCAACTGTGCAAAAAATGTATATTTAGCGGCATCGGCCGCCGTCGCATCGCCTAGTTTGCCGCGATACTGCGCCAACGCCTTGCGAACCGAGCTCCGCACTTCGATGACCTTTGCCATGCGTTGCGCACAAACCTTTTGCACGGGCGTCGTCGCACACGACATGGCCGTCGCCTCGTAGATCTCCATGGCCTTGTCGTAGGCTCGATTGCGAGCCAAAACATCGGCATATTGCATCTGCACTTGGCAATCTTTCGGATTCGCCTGCGCATATTTCGCATACAAAACTTGCGCCTTATCGGGCATGTCGTGCTCGTCGTAAATCCGCGCCAACGTCTCGAGCTTCGTATTCGAATCGACGGGCGCATGCTCGATTTTTTGCCAAGTTGCCTGCGCCTTTTGCCGCTGCCCCGTCCCCTCATACAAGCTCCCCAATATCTCCAAAGCCTCGATATCGGTCGGGTGCTTTTTCACCCACGTCTCATAAATGGCCAGCGCCTTTGCCCCATAGCCATTGTTTTGGTACGCCTGCGCCACGCGGTGCAACGCATCAAAATCGTTCGCAAACCGCTTTGTCGCCTCGTCTAAGACGCCTATCGCCTTGTCGATCTGCCGATTCTGAATATACGCTTCATACAACGCAAACCGATAATCGAACACATCGGGCGCCACCCGAATCAAATCCCGCCGCGCCTCGAACATCTCCTGCAATTTGCCATGGCTGCGGTAAAAATCGACGATCTTTTCTCGCGCCTCGGTCTGCTTTGGCGCCGCGCTTATCGCCTTCGTCAACTGCGCCTCGGCATCATCTGCCCTTCCAATTTCTTCATATAAATCAGCGAGCTCCATGCGTTGGTCATACGTCGGCGTGGCCCATTGCTTTTCGAGTTGTGCAACGATTTCGGCAACCCTCCCCTGCCGCCGATAAATATCGATCATGCGCACAGCCAATTCGCGCTGCATCCAATGATTCGCCCCAACTTTCGCCGAAGCCTGCCGATACGCCGCCAACGCCGCCTCGTCGTTGCCCTCATCTTCATACAACGCGCCAATTTCGAGCGCCATCTGGTCGCGCTCCCCCGCCGACGCCGACGACAACTTCGCTCCCGCCTCTAACGCCTCGCGCGCCTCGGCATACATCCCGTTTTTCGCATAAATCTGCGCCAACTCGCGGCGCAAATACAACGAATTCGGCTCGATTTCGATGAGCTTCGCAAAACACGTCTTCGCGCGCGCCATATCGCGACGATACAACGCAATCTCGGCCAATTCGCGCCAAATCTCTTGCCGTTCATCTTTCGTCGGTTGCAACGCCAAAGCCGCCTCATAAGCCGTCGTTGCCTCGTCGTAATTGCGATTCTCGCTCTCCGCCGCCGCAATCGACATATACGCCAACGGCGTCGCCTTTATCGCCAACGCCCGCCGATACGCCGCCAACGCCTCGTGCGTCTGCCCACCATGCGCATAAATGTGCCCCAAAATCATCGCCAAAACATACGAATTTGGCTTCGCCGCCGCCTTCTTCTCATACGTCTCGACGAGCTTGCGATACGCCGCACCTTTGCCAACCAGCGCCATCAACTGCGAAAACGCATACGATTTCTCGGGCGACTGCTCAGCAACCTGTTGATATCGCTCGATTTTTCGCGCCTCTATGTCGCCATCGCTCGCTTGCCAATCGCTTTGCGCACTCGCCTCGCGCACTGGAATAAATTCGCCTACCACGCCAAAACACAGAATCGACGCCAATAAAGCCGCTTTCCTAGCGAATAAAATTCCCATAAAACACCAATTCCTCGTTTCGACGTACTTCGACATGCTTTTCGCTTGTCTATTTTTTTTGATCTGTTTTGGCTACGGCTATTGCCCTACGGGCAATACGCCTACGCGGCAGGGCTATTGGCTCTCGCCAATACGCCCTGATCGGGGGCTACGGCTATTGCCCTGCGGGCAATACGCCTACGCGGCAGGGCTATTGGCATACGCCAATACGCCCTGCTTTTAGGGGCGAATCGATCATGAGATGCGATGCGCACGGCGAATCAATCCAAACAATGCAAAATCTTCGTATTCAATGCGAATCATCGACCTTTCTATCGATTAAAATTCGACGCCCAAACCGAGTTGGCCATAAAAATAGCCCTTAAACCCGGCTTCGACTCGAGCCGTCATCACGTCGAGAAATTTGAACTTAAAGCCGAGCGATACCATGACAAATCCCACGACGGGGGGCACCCCTGTGACGGGAACCGAACCGGGCTCGTGCGGGCAACTCGTCCAATTGTCGTTGCCCGACACACACGAAGATCGGATGGCGTAGCTCTTGGCATCGCCCAACAATACACCGCCCCATAGGCCACCACCGTAATAGAAAGCCGCCCAATCGGCCATATCGATGATGTGATACGCTGCGATTTCGAGGTTGATCATGCTCATGTCGTTGTGGACATAGTCGGCCAATATAGGCGAATCGGCGTGGTCTTTGTCGAGCCAATAGGCGTCGCCCGTGCGAGCATTGACCCACGACAGCGAAATGCGCAATTCACACGGCACGCGGAAGCGCAAAAAATAATCGAGCGCAAACCCCATACTCGCCACGCCATCCCAAACTTCGCCGTGGTGTGCAAACCAATGGTCGAGAATGCCATTGGGCACGCCATTAAACGACATGGCGATTTGGAATCCATGTCCAGCAACAACGCCCTCGCCCTTATCCTCACCGACTGCCAATGCACTCGACTCGGCGCCTTGGACATCGGCATCGTCGGCTTGAAGTTCTGCATCTTCGTTTTGGACTTCTTCATCGTCGGCTTGTTCAACGCCTTCGTCTGATGCATCGTCCGACGCTTCGTCGCCGTCGTCTTCGATTAAAATTCGTGCATTTTGGTTATCTGTCGAAGTTTCTTGCGCCATGGCGAAACTCGAATGGACGAGAAACACAAAACATGCAAATAAAAGGGCTATGCGATATCGAATCATGGAATCCCCACTAAAAATATTTCGATGAGTTGTGCAAGACTATTTGCACCTATCGATGCATGACAAATCTATCCATTTTAATCCATAATGGGATGTGTTTTCAACGAGCAAATGCGACCTGGCACGATACAGCGAGTTTTGCAAAGCGACGCTTATTTGTCGATGAATCATGCAAAAAAAAAGCCGCACAGACGTGCGGCTTTCACTATCGGCTAAAGGCGAGAATTATTGGGCACTGACGCGTTTCGGGTATTCGATGACGAGTTTGCGGCCAGCCTCGGCTTTCTGCAAGTTGATCTGAATCGGCGATCCGGTACGCGTTTGGCAATAGCTCGATTCGTAGTCGATGTTGTAGTCCGTCACCTCGGTATACTTCGTGTAGGAAGCATCTTCGGACGAAACGATTGGCGCATCTTCTTTGATCGTGCCGATGTTGAAGCGGAATTCGTTGCAGAGGAAGTATTCGCGTTCGGTACCGGCCCATTTGGCCGACGTATTGCAACCATAGAGGCACGGGCATGCGGCTTTCGGTTTGTCGAGCGGTTCGTTTTTGTAACCTATGCCGTCGTCTGTGGGAACGTTGCAATCTTTCGGTTCGCATGTCAACGGCGCCGTGTCGGTGCACAACGTGTTGACGGCTTCGCCGATGCGCTTACCGATGAGACCGAGCACCGGACCGAAGTTCGAGTTACCGCCGGGATTGCTTGCTTCGCAAACCACTTCTGTAGGGTCTGACGACGTTTTGTCGGTCGACGCAACAGAGAATCCTTCGCGGCGGCAGCAAATCGGTGCGTAAATCGGGTCGTTTTCGAACATTTCGGCAAACCACTGATAGCGGTAGCTCGGGTTACCCGAATTATCACACCATTTATCGGTAACACCAGTATCGGAGCGAACACCGCGGTCGCGGTTGATGACGTTTGCAATGATGACGTCTTGTTTGGCGAAGCTACGCAAGAGTTCTGTTTCTCGTTTCTTTTGATCTTCTTTGCCTTTGAGTTCGTCGAACTTTTCTTTGTTCGTCGAGCGATAATAACCTTCGTTCGTGCCAATGACGAGTGACAAGACTTTCTCGAAGAAGAACGATCGCGAATTGAGTTTATTTCGGCATCGACCATCGGGGCAATCGATACTCGTCGACTGTTTGCATTGAGTAGCGAATGTTTTGTAAGCCTCTTCATCGGTCATGCTCTCGTTTGCTTCGCTGCGATGGCTTTTAATGCAGTCGTCGTATGCTTTTGTGAGGGCTTCGCGAGCCTCTTTATCGCCTTGGACACACCATTGACGCGTCGTCAGACTTTTGCCGTTGTACTCGATGACGTTACCCGAGGCGAGTCGCAACGACGAACCAGAGGTTCTATCGTCTGTGACGCGATCTTCACGCGTCACGGTACAACTATCTTCGATATTGCGCTCGGTTTCGCACATGTTGAGGTATTGAGACGTGGCATTGTCGGCAAATTTCGAGACGCCTTCTTCTGCGAGGACATCGCTACAATCGTTTTCGTCGGTGACGAAGACGATCGTGAGGATCGACCCCTTGCGCTTAAACGCCGTTGGCAAGTCGTTTGCCGTATTTTCGAGAGCGGCAACTGCCGTTGCCAAACCGCGTTCGATACCGGCCGTACCACCGAGTTTTGCGCCGACGAGAGCTTCACAACGGAACAAATCTTGGATGTATTCTTTGCGCGCATCGCCTTCGAGTGCGGCGATATCGTCGTCGCTCGACGAAATAAAGCGGCGCTCCTTGCCGAAATATTTTGCACACTTGGCGGCAATTTCGTCGATTTTAGCGTCGTCATATCCCTGCGCATTTTCGAGAACGCCGCGAGGGGACACGGTATATTCGTCCTTGTTCACCTTCCCCTTCTTCATCATCTCGGTTTCAAACGCGACGTTTGTGGTGCCAAGCCACTCGGTCGTGACGACGGCTAGGTGGAAATCGGCGTTAGCCGCGATGAGTCGGTCGAGGAACTTGCCGAAGTTCTTGTCTAAGTCGCGCTGTTCTTCGGACATGGAGTTGGAGTTATCGACGACGAACAAGATATCGACGGCACGGGCAGAACCCGAGCTGAAGTTCTGCAATTTACCGGCACTTAAAGATTTCGAAAAGGGCGATAATTCGTGTTCGTTACAAGCAGAACCCGCAACCAACGCCGCCGTTGCCGCAACGATACAACCTGCTGCCATCAATTTATTTTTTAACCGCATTCTCGGACTCCATTATGTTCCAAATCTCTCGATTCGCGCCGCTCGCGTCGAAACTTGTTTTGGCGCACCTTAAACCGGACTCTAGTTTAACACATGATTGCGCGCTTGTAAAGGTTGCGTTTTGCATTGCGTGTCGTGCGCTATGCGCCCCATGTGTCCAATGTATTCATAGCGATATGTGCCGGCGGCAAGACGGCAACGGCAGGATTGGTCTTTGGAATGGCAAAGGTTGGCCAGGGCGTTGCGGGCGCGGCCATAGCGCCCGCACAAATGCACGGCGTATGCGCACAGCGCAAGCGAGCACATAGCCGTGCTGCGAAGCGTATTGCCCCATGAGGGCAATAGCGTAGCCAAGCCGCGAAGCGTATTGCCCCCCCTGTGGGGGGCAATAGCGTAGCCAAGCCGCGAAGCGTATTGCCCCCCCCTGTGGGGGGCAATAGCGTAGCCAAGCCGCGAAGCGTATTGCCCCATGAGGGCAATAGCGTAGCCAGAGTCCGTATTGCCGGTGGCAATGCGGCGCTGCACAAGAGAAGGAAATGCTACGTTTCTTCGCTCATTTTGATGAATATGCCGAGTTTTTGTCGCAATTCCGAATAACGTTCGGAAATATTGAATTCGAGTAGCATTTGGATTTGCGGGATCGACGTGTACGACAAGATCCATTGCGAGGGCGTTGGGGAGAGTTGGATGTCGGGGTTGTTGCGGCGGACGATGGCGGCGAGCGACGATTTGAGGTCGAGGCAGAACGCGTGTGCGATGTAGTTGTCGAGGGTGATGAGCGCCATTTGCATGGCGATGGGGTCGAAATTGAAGGCTTGAATGCCTTTTTGCGAGATGAATTCGATGATGTTGCGGCGGATGTTGCGCGGGATGAACGACTTGATGCGCGAGAGGATGTCGGGGGAGGTGCAACTTTCGTCGTAGAGGCCGATGAGGCCTGAGACGAGCATGGAGATGTTTGTCGAGGGCAGAATGACGAACGGCATCGTGCCGAGTTTGGTGTGAAGTAGTGCCGATGCGAGGTGGAAACGTTGCTCGCGTTCGGAGGCTTTTTCGAGTGCGCGGATGTTGAGAAGTAGCGTGTTGCGCATGTGCGGAGGTTTGGAGAAGACGAATTTGTCGCACTGGCAGAAGTTGATTTCGGGGAGGATGGTGCCCATGGCGGTGGCGATTTCCGATGCCATTTGTACGATGTCGGGGTAGGCCGAGGCGGGCATCATGTCGAATTGTGGAAAGTCGAAGATTTGTGCATATTCTTCGCTCATACTGAGCAAACGCTGAATATTATAGTTAATATCGGCGGGAGAGACCGAATATATTGCTTCGGGCGACATGATGCCGTGTTGTTTTGGCGCGCGCTGAATGTAGGACTTTTGAAGCGATCGATTGGGTTGGAATTGTGGGTCGAGGACTTCGAGTGTTTGTTCGACGCGAGCTTGTAGGTCGTTGCGGCCGGCGTTTGTGGCGATGTCGAGCATGACGCGGTAGGCGTCGGGGATGAAGGGCGAAAGACGCGCGGCGGCGGTGGCGAAGTGCATGGCGTCTTTAGGAGAAAAGACGTGTGCGGCCATGAGCTGTGTTTTGAACGAGTTGGGGGCGAGTTTTGCGGCGGCGATGGCGTATTTATCGGCCTCGAAGCGCATGTGTAGCGGGCCGGCGTAGGCGCGTGAGGCAAACTCATAGATAGCGATGCGCAATTCGTCGGTAACGTCTTGAATTTCGAGGATTTTTTCGACGAATGCCAACGTAATAGCGGGCTGGTGATTGTAGCTCAACCATTTGGCGACGTTGTCGAGCGTCTTTGCAGAATATTTCACGCCTTCGGCGATTTGCCGCATGAGATTCGGTATTTTTTCGCTTTGCTCTAAGTATTGGTAGATCGTCGCCATTTGTAGCAAGATTTTGACGTTTTTGGGCGGTTTGACCTTGCTATTGAGTCGTAGGAGGAGTGCCAGGGCTTCTTGGTATTTGCTTTGCGCGATGTAGAGGTCAGCCATATTTTCGATGGCGTTGACGTCGTCGGGCGATGCTTTGAGGACTTGTTCGAGCAGAGGTAGAGCGGCTTCGGGGCGATTGAGCTTGTGGATGTAGAGCGCGGCGAGCTGTTTTCGTGCGTCGACGAGCTTCGCCGGAGGGACGTTGTCGAGTCCGACGAGGATTTCGAGTGTATTTTTGGCATCGGCAAAGTGTCGTTCTTGGACTTCGATATTGGCGAGTTTTTGTAGCACGTCGTAGTTATCGGGTTCGATTTCGAGGATTTGTCGTAGTTTGATGGCGGCCTGTGTGGGGTTATTGAACTCCTTGAGATAGATGTCGGCCATTTCGAGGTATCGCATGGCTTGATTTTCGCGAGAAATCGATCGCGTATGGATTTGCATGATGCCGTCGATGGCAGCGGAATCGCGTTTTTTACGAAGCAGATTGACGAGTTGGTCGCAGAGCTCCATTTGTTGCGGCGCGAGCATGAATGCTTGTTTGTAGTATTCGATAGCGGTGTCGGTTTGATGGAGTTTTTCTTCGGCGACTTTTCCGGCGTTTGTCCATGCGATGATGCGCATGGCGATGTTTTCGAGGTTTTGCGCTTGTAGCGCCATGAATCGGCAATAGAGGTTGTCGTTGTTGAGTTTTGCCGCCATGTTCGTGGCGATGCGTATAGCGGGCAAATGCGACGGGTTATCTTCGACGATTTTGCAGACCATCGAAAACGCCTTTTGTGGTTGTGCGTTGTAGATGGTTTCGGCGATGGCGAGTTTGAGCTCAGTTTTGTCTTCGGGGAGAGCGTAATTGAGCCGTTTTTCGAGGAATGGGACGAGATTTGCGCGGCAAGGTTCCATGGCCTCGAGGCGTTCGTTTGCGATGATGTTGTCGGGGTCGAGAGCGAGAGCCGATTTGAGAGCGGCGATTTCGCCGTCGGAGACGTCGGGTTGAGTGGGGAATTGGTGGGCGATGAAAGCCGCCATATTGTAGAAGAAGACGGCGAAATCGCGATCGCTCGTATTTTGAGCGCGCTCGGTGAAGAGCGGCGGCAGCTCGGCATAGAGCCCGCGTCGGTATTGCGCCAAAATGAGCATATAGGCGACGCTCGTCGCTTCGGGCGAGAGGGCTAGGGCCAATTCGAGCGGATGAATGGCATCTTGTGGCGATTTGAGGATCCACGTGCGCAGATAGGCAATCGTCATGGCGCAAGTGCTCTTTGTGATTTGGTCGCGAGCCGTATTCGTATAATCTTGCAACATGTTGATGAGTGGCTCGATTCGCGCCGTTGCGGCATAGAGCATGGCGAGCAAGACGACGGTGGGCAAGTGTGTCTTGTCGGCGGCGATGGCCATTTCGAGGATAGAGATGGCGCGATCGATGTCAGCAAATTGCGTATACGTTTTGAGGGCGACTTTGAAGAGCGTTCGAGCGCGATCGACCGGTTGTTGTAGACCTTGCGCGCGCCGAATAGCGAGCTCGTAGTAGGCGACTTTGTCGTTTGTCGTTTGATAGATGGTAGCCAGTTTTGTGTAGGCGATGGAGTGATTGGGCGAAAGGTCGAGAATCGTCTCGTAGCAAGCGATGGCCGATCGCGTATCGCACAATTTATATTCGTAGACCGTCGCGGCATTGAAGAGGACGACGATTTTTTCTTCGGGCTTTTTGAGCGTATCGACGAGATCTTTGGCGATGATGACGTACGTCTTCCAATCTTGAGTTTGGTTTAAAATTCGGAGCAAGTCGCGATAAATGCCAACAAAATTCGGCGTTTCGTCTTTGGCTTGCATTAAAAACTTAAACGCATAGTTAGGTTTGTTGAGTTTATAGCTACAAACACTAGCCATGCGCATGAGGAGATCGCGTCGTGCGGAGGGGGAAGTGAGGGTATTTTTTTCAGCGACATAGACGTCGATGAGTTTGTTCCAATTGCGCGTGCTCATGTAGATTTGTTCGAGGCAATGGAGCACGTGGACGTCGTCGGGGAATATCTCGAGGTATTGATTGTAGTAGATGATGGCGTTTTCGTATTGCCCGAGATTGTAGTGGAAGATCGTGGCCAGCGTGTGGAGGATCGAGGCGCGCAAGCGAGCGTCGAGCACGACATCGAGTCGCGCCAAGTAGATTTGTACGAGGCCGTTGTAGTCGTTTCGCGCACGTAGGATCGTTTCGAGGTATTCGAAGGCGATGCGCTGATCGGGATCGAGTGCTAGCGCACTTCGGAAGCAAGCTTCTGCGTCGTCGATTTTTTTGAGTTCGTCGTAGCAGAAGCAGCCCAAGTGCGCGAAGCGCGATGCGCCTTCTTCGCTATGGGCTTGTTCGATCGTGCTTTTGCGCACAGCCATTGCCTCGGGAATGGCATCGGTGACGCGCAATAAGAAGCAGTAATAATCGAGGATGATGGGATCGGTGACGCCTTCGTTGTAGATCGTGCGCAAATAGTCGCAAGCCAGGCTCTGGGCGTGGCCATTGATATCGGCGTTCAGAGCTCTCATGAGCATGAGCTCGTTGCGTTCTTTGGGCGATTGGGCGAATTTGAGCAAATCTTCGAGAATTTTGTCGCATTCGCGCCATTTCGCGGGATCGAGGGCGTAGTATTCGAGGAGGAGTTCAAGGGGGAGTTTGTCGTTTGGTCGGCATTTAATCGCCTGATTGAGCGCCGAAATCGCCCCTTCGCTGTCGGATAAGAGATCGAAGGCGACGGCACCGGCCAAGACGAAGACGGTATGCGACGAGGCCTTATCTTTTGTCGCTTGGGCAAACGAAATGCAGTGCTCGTAGAACGAATGGTAGGATTTTTGGCGCAACAGCACGCCCATCGCGTGTTGATAGGCATAGAGAGAGCCGGGATCGAGCGATAGGACTTGGAGATATTCGTTGAGCCCAGCGGCTTTGCCCGGATCGAGGCTACTTTGGATATCGGCCAATAGCGTATGGCAAACGATTTTAGCTTGTCGGTCGTCGGTGAGCGAGACGAGTTTTTCGAGGATTTCGCAACAATCGTCGAACCGCCCTTCGAAGAGGAAGAGTTGGAGCAGCGTGAGATGCGCCGAAATGCGTTTTGGCGCGAGGGCGACGGCACGGCAGAGCATGGCGATGCCGTCGTCGCGTTGGGTTGGGCCCGAGAAGTAGACGATGAGACCGCATTCTTCGAGCAAAATGGCTTGTTCTTCGGGCGACGATGTCGAATCGAGCGCCGATTGCAAGAGCGTGACGACGTCTTTTGGCTTGTTATAGGCTCGCGCAATGCGTCGCAATTCGTGAATCGCCGTCTGGCTCACGTGATTGGCTTCGAGAGCCTTGAGATAGCGGACATAGGCGAGTTTTTCGTATCCGGTGTGTTCGAGGATGCGGGCGATACAGAGCTGAATGGAGCATTCACGAGCGCCGTCGCGCGTGCGCATGTGCGTGATTTCGTCGTCGTATCCGGCGATGATATCTTCGAGCTCATCGGGGAGCGATTCATGGCGTTCGAGATGGACGTTATCGGAATGTCGAGCCGTGCCGACGTCGGATTCATCGGGCTCGGGGAAAGTCTGGGGCGCCGAAAAGAAAGTTTCTCTGTTTTCGCTTTGCGATGGGGGGGCGCTCCATTGTAGCGGCATGCCGTCTTCGTCGAGTGGGCGTTGTTCGGTGGGGACAGCCGCAGGCGGCATACCGCTATCGGATGAAATCGTGGGATTTCGGCGTTTTTTGGTATTTTCTTCTTCGCCCGCGATACGGCAAGATTGCCCAACTTCGACGACAGCCCCCGAGTTCGGTGCATCGGCGCCCGTGGGCAAGCTCGATGGCTCGGATGGCGTTCGCGAAGGCGGTTTGATCTTGGGCGCAACGCTACCACATGGCGTGGGATTGGGATCGGATGGTGCGCTTTCGGGGACTTTTTTTGATGTAAGGGGCAAGACGGGTGGCGCCTTGCGAGCCGATGCGCGCGCAAGCCCTGGAATATTGCTGATGTTATTGTCGCGGCTACCCAGCGATTTGACCGACGCAAGCCCCGGAATATTGCTGTAATTCTTATCGATGACGTTTTCTTGGGATTTCGGCGAAGCAATACTGGGGATGCTACTGCGATTCTTATCGACGACGATTTCTTGGGATTTTGGCGAAGCAATACCAGGGATGCTGCTGCGATTCTTATCGACGACGATTTCTTGGGATTTTGGCGAAGCAA
>SFMP01000214.1 GCA_004554395.1 Myxococcales bacterium
CTGGAACCGATTAATCTTTAATCTGAATCGATTCCATCGCCTTGCGACACGCTGCAATCACGCTGGCGCTATTTTCGCTCTGCGCATCGTAACTGCACGTCATGACATACGCATTGCTACTGGCCGGATACAGCACCTGCTCCATCTTGACGGCATAGTTCAAAACGCCATAACTCCCCTTGATGAGCAACACATCGACGTCGTTGAGCTTCGATTTCTCTGCCGATTCGAGCACAAAATTCTCGAACATCGCGCTGTATTGCGCCTTGAGCACCGTCGTCAACTCCGCGATGAGCTCGTCCGAAAGCGGTATCGCCTCGCCAATCGCAATGACATTGAGGTTATCTTTAAACGACTTCGCATCGGCGGCATCGGGCGACGACAAATCGATAAAAATCACATCCGACGTCGGGCGCGTATAGTGCTCGCGGATGTTATTCGGCAAGCGATTGAGCTCTTTTTCCGACAACATACCCGCCACGCGCAACCACCCCGCAGGCGGCGTAATCACGAACGAATCGCAATCGACCGGCGCACTCTCCTCCGCAAAAGCCATGCCCCCAAACAGGAGCGAACACAAAACACCTGCAACCACAAATCCACGTTTCATCTTCAAACCTTTGTCCATACGACTCCAGACAAACAAAACCGCCCCATATCTTACTATGCAACGCGTCCAACTGTCAACGTTTTCACTCATCGCCAGCGCACCTGCGCGCCGCCCTGCACGGCCCGCCTTTTGTTCGTCGTCGATGGGCGCCGTGGGGCACCCATCCGCCGCCGGCTACGCTATTGCCCGCCCTGCGGGGCTGGGCAATACGCTTCGCAGCTACGGCTATTTCGCCCTACGGGCTCAATACGCCTCCGCCTTTGTGCGGGCGCTCAATCGCCGCGCCCGCAACGCCCCAGGCTCGTTCCCCCGATGGCGCGATAGGATCGCCTCGTGGATCGGTGGGATCTCTGGGCTACCGCATTGACTTTTTACGTTGAAACGCCATAGCGGGGGATATAATAACCCCCAATCCACATAAACCCATCTATTCCCCCTCTCCATTCATGGAGTGGGGGCTAGGGGGTGAGGTCAGGAGCGCGTTTTGTGGGCATTGCGGGCGCGAGAGCGCTCGTCGTGGAGAGAAGGATGAAATCGGAGAGCCGCATAGGGCAGAGAAAGATGGCACAGATGCAAGCGGGATTTCGGGGCATCTTTGAGCGAAGTTTCACCACGATGGACGACTATTTCGAAGGCGTGCTCGTACCCATATTCGGGCGGGCGCATTTCGTGGCGGGCTGCGACGACTACGTCGAGAAATATGCAGATTTGGGACGGCGAGCACGAGGAAACCGCGTGGTGGCCATGCGCCATGTCGGGACGTTTGGCGTCGGCGGGCGAGATTTGAAAGTCTTCGAAGTCGTCGTCGACGATCGGGCAAATATCCGTCGCGATCGCGTTGGGATACAAAGCGTCGTGCGGTCGTTTTCAGATGTCTACGATCGGGCGTGGATGGTGATTCACTACGAGAATCCCCAAGGGCGATCGTGGCGGTTTAGCTATGTCGAAAAGCACGGTTCTGCCAAAGAGACGACATCGATAAAGCGGTATACGTATCTCTGCGGCCCTGGTTATGGCGTTCGCACAGCCGCCCAACGCCTGGCAAAGCTGGCCGCGCTCAAAGACATGCGCATCGACGACACGGCAGAGGCATTTTCGGTGCAAGCCGTGACGAAAGAGTTTTATACAAAGCTGTATCGCTGGTATGAATGGGCGCAAGACGAATCGTTTAACATCACGTTCCCCAGTGCCCCAGCGACGATTGAAGATGACCCAGCGACGATTGAAGACGGTCGATCGAGGCTCAACGAGCATCTCATCCGATTGATCACGCGGATCGCATTTGTATGGTTTATCAAACAAAAACATTTCGTCGCCGACGAATTGTTCGATGGCGAGTTACTTGGGCGTGATATCAAAGATTTCGATCCCATGGCTGGGAAAGATGGCGAGGGATGCAAGCCACAATGCGAATCGGCGACGAATTATTACCATGCCATATTGCAAAATTTATTCTTTGCAACGATCAACATGGCGATGGATGGGCGTCGATTTGCCAACGATGACGACGATTCAAAAACGCTATATCGCTATGAAGAATTGTTTACCGACGAAGGGCGCGGCAGAATATTGAATTGCTTTGCACAAACGCCATTTTTGAACGGAGGATTGTTTGAATGCCTCGACGAGAGCGAAGCAAAATCGAATGGCGATTGCCGCGTAGACCCTTCGCATATATGCGATGGATTTAGTCGAAGAGACGATCGGCGTGGCGATACTTTTGTATATCGTGCGTTTATTCCAAATATATTGTTTTTTAGCGAAGACGAACAATGCCCAGGCATGATAACATTGCTCAAACAGTACGATTTTGCGGTCGAAGAAAGCACTGCCGACGACATCGCCGTCGCCCTCGATCCCGAACTCCTCGGGAAAGTGTTCGAAAACCTACTCGCCAGTTATAATCCCGAAACGCACAACACCGCTCGGCGTGCAACGGGATCGTTTTATACACCGCGCGAAATCGTGCGCTATATGATCGAAACGTCGATTGGCGATTATATAAAAATGCAAATCGCGCAAAATAAGTCGTTAGACATTGCGCCCGAAGTCGTCGATAGACTCATAAAAGGCGATGCATGCCCTGCCGAATTGACGGAAAACAAAGAAGTCATTCGCCAAATCTTGTTCGATACAAAGATACTCGATCCGGCATGTGGATCGGGGGCGTTCCCGATGGGGGCATTGCAATGTATGATCGAGATCTTGCACAAACTCCGCCCCGATGCCGATGGTAAAGATGTATATATGTTGAAGAAGCGAATGATCGAAAACTGCCTCTATGGCGTCGACATTCAGACGATGGCTGTGCAGATTACAAAACTTCGATGTTATATTTCGCTCATCGTCGAAGCAGAAGTCGACCCTAGCCAACCCAACTTGGGCATTGATCCGCTACCCAATCTCGAGACGCGGTTTGTCGCCGCCAATGCGCTCGTTCCCCTCGATATAAAGGCAAATCGTCAGCCATCGGATGTCGACTTGGCAGTGCAAGAGATGAATCGCGAAAAGATCCATCTCAATTGTATTCGACAAGCGCATTTTCATGCGACGACGCGCGAAGAAAAGATGCGATTGCGCCGAGAAGATAGATCTGTGCGCGAACGATTGGCAAAGCTGTGGCGTGATAATGGATTGGTCGCTAGAACCAACATCGATCGCTTTGTGAATTGGCACCCCTACGAACAGAATGCATCGTGTGACTTTTTCGATCCAGAATGGATGTTTGACGTGCGCGATGGATTCGACATCGTCGTTGGTAACCCGCCTTATGGGGCGAAAATGAGCAAAAGCGAGAAATCGTTGTATAAAAAAGCGTACAACTGGTTATTCAAAAAATACGATATTTATATGGTGTTTTTTGAACTCGCTTTTCGCCTTTCAAAGGGCATTATTTGTTATATTACGCCCGATAAATGGTTGTCGAAATCGTTTGGAATCGTCTTTCGACGCGAGGCGATGATCCCCTACATGACGCAAATCGTGCGATTGGGAAGCGATGTTTTCGACGAAGCATGTGTCGATGCAATAATTTCAATATATCACAAAAAGGGAAGCAAGGAATTATCGATCGTCAAGGCGATTTCGCACGATGAATATAGACTTGCAAATGCGATCGAAAAAGCCGATTTGAAAGAACCGTATTGTATCGATGAATATTTTCAAGGAGAATTGCCAGCGATAATCGAACAAATCGAACGGAATGTGCATAGGTTAGGGGAATATGCAAAGTGCGAATATGCGTCGGCATCGCCAGCCGACGCGTATCGGTTGAAACAGATCATGATGTCGAATGGCGATCCAACTGAACGCCAATTGAAGATCATCAACACCGGATTGATAAGCAAATATACGAATCGTTGGGATCGAAAAAAGATGAAATATCTCCACGAGAGCATCGAACACCCAGTCGTCGATATCGACGATTTGAGTGCAATGTTTGGCGAAGTGTATGTGAACCGGATGAGAACGCCGAAGTTGATCTTAAAGGGATTGAATCTATTAGAATGCGCCATCGATTTCGATGGTACGATAATGTCGACGGTGGCGACGCTCAACATTCGATCGGATTCGGCCGAAATGTTATGCGTCTTGGGGAGTATTATAAACTCGAGTGTTATGACGGAATATTGCAAATCGAAGTATATATCAAGCAGTTATTGCGGTGGATTGCTATTTACGCCCGATATGATCAATCGCTTGCCCGTGCCCGATTTGAGCGATATGGGGCAATGGCGCGATGTCGTGGAACGCGTGTTGTGTTTAATGAGCGAGGGGGGCGATAGAGCCATCGAGGCTGAGTTGGATGCGATGATTCGGTGCCGTTTGCTTGCTGAGTGATAATATTGGCAATGCGCGATCTGCGCGGCTGCCAAGAGCGAGTGCTGCGATGGCACGGCTTTTGCTGAAAATTTGAATTGTCCCAATGGGCTAGAGAAGATCTTCGGAGGTGCGTTTAAGTGTACGGAAACGTGCCAACTCGATCTGTCTCAGGCATGTATGGTGCCGGTATGTGGCGACAATGTTTTGACGGAAAAGGAGGGGTGTGATGGAGAGCTCATTGCCGAGTGGGCTAGAGAGTGTCGGCCGGGGTATCGACACATAGAAGGTCGAGAATTTAAGTGTTTGGATAATTGCCAAGTATCGTACGATAGTGCATGTGCGCCAATCGATGCGTTGCCTCCAAATTTGTATTTTTCTGAGATCCAAATGGTTCCCTTTGCGGGGCGGCACGAATACGAAGATGGGGAATCGGTTAAGTTGTTATTTTTGGAGATAGGGAATGTCGGGAGTGCGACAAATCTTCGCGACTGTTCTGTCGTCGGGCTTGAGCCAGTTGCAGAGGTCGGTGGAGAGTATAATCCAAAGGCAATTTTTGAAATACCATTGACCGAGTTTTCCCTTGGTACATCATATAAAGATAAATCGCAAGTCTATGGAGTATGCATAGAGTCGACAGAGGGATGGCTCGATAGTCAACTGATCAAGACGCACTATACAAGAGAAGAAGAATGCCAAGAGATTATGAATTATACCTCTAAATGCCTCGAGTATTGTTATGCGCAAGTTGACGCAGATAGCAAAAAATATAACTGGACATATGACGAAATCAGCGATGCCTGGAATACATGTGATGATGGTTGTAGTGCGGCTGGGAATTATTTAATAAACGAAGAAAGCGATAGATGTCAGAGTAATGTGTTATTGACTGAGCTTTTGAATTCGTGCAACGTGATTGCAGTGGATCCTGGTATTGCACTCAAATACGATGGCAAGAGCAAAGTTAAATATGCGAAGATGTTCAAATCGGCCGAGGGCATTGGCGGTCTTGGAATACGGTGTGGGTCGAAGATTTACGACGTTTTGACGTTGGGCGGAATTAGTCGCGGATCGCGGATGTGTAAAAAAAGTGGCGACTTGACGACGATAGAGCCGACGGGGGCAAAACGCGTCGGAAACGAAGCTGCGCCTTATGATGATCGAGAATCTAATTGGCTTTATACGCATAGTTCGGATCTGTCATTAAAAAAAGCAATGTGTGGTGATATATTGACTGTTATCAACTAGTTGATAATGACATTGTTTTTGGGGGGACTCGTGGCCCTGACCTTCCCCCCAGCCTGTTAAACTGTCCCCTTAAAATTGGACACGGAAGCTAGTAGGCATCCCTGTCCAATGGACAGATTGATTTAGGAGTCATCCCTTGGTAGTGGACACTATGTAGCCGGACTTAAGAGATGCTTAAGTCCAGTTTTAAGGAGAGTCCAATGATCACCCCTAACCCCAAAAGTGTCCTTGACACGGGGTACACTTCAAGAAAGGAAGAAGAGAAGGACGAAAAGAAGGACTCGAACACACTTCGAGTCAATTGCTCCAAAGAGGAACATCGTTGATCGATATTGCCAACATTACAGGACTAACGCCATGCGAAATCGAGGCGATTCAAGCCAAAAATGGGGCATGAGATGGATCCGTTTACACAGATGGTCTTCAGCCGAGGTATCGCCATCGGCGTAGAAGATGGAAAAAATGGGGCATAATACGATGACTTTGTGCCCTAAATTGAGACGCAATGCCAAGGCGCGTGCCATCGATCGCGATGGTGGCATTGATCGGTTGCCACGACGGCGACATTGAGATCGTCGACAATTGAGAACCACAACTTTTTATGTTCGTCGTCGAGGGTGCAAAGTGGTTCGTCGAAGAGAAAGATGTCGGCTTGAACCGAGAGCGCTAGTGCTGTAGCGCACCAATGTCTTTGCCCCGCCGAGAGCGCATGAGGACATCGATTCCAATAATCGTCGATCGCAAACGTCGACCGTTTTCGATCGAGCCATGAAGCATCTTTTTGATACGCACAGCAAAGCCATTCAAAATGCGATGCGATAGTCAAATGATCGAATAATATTTTATCATCGAAGAGCGTCATCGCGCGATAATCGGTTCGCCCCTCGAATCGCACACTGCCCGATTGTGCGACGAGTTCGCGCGCGATGATCTTGAGTAATGTCGTCTTTCCTGCGCCATTTGCGCCAACCACAACGGTTTTATCGCCCCATTGGGCATTCAAATGCTCGAAGATATCGCGTTTTTCATATCGATAAGCGATATCGTCCAGGGTAATGGTTGGCATCGGTCTTAGATCAATTTCATGGCAATCGTAAAGATAGCGCCGCCTTGTGGCGCGTTATCGACTTCGACTTTAGCCCCGTATTGGCGGGCAAAATCGCGGACAATCGACAATCCTAGGCCGAAGCCAGGGATTCCCGAATCGGTCGTGTTATCGCCACGCTCGAAGGGTTCAAAGATCTTCTTTTTCATCGCTTCGTCAATGCCTTTTCCCTCATCGCGCACGCGCAATACGGCGACATTTCCATCGCGATTGAACGAAATATAGACGCGCCCCGTTCCGCCGTGCGTAAGGGCATTTCGGATGAGATTCGAAGCGGCATGGCTAAAGTCTCGCGGATCGATGGCGATCTCAGGAACGGTATCGTCGATATCGACGTCGAGCCTGCCTTCGTTTGATTTATCGGCAAAGAACGATGCGACGACTTCGTGTAGGGCATCTTGTAGTCGAGTTTTGAAGACGACTTTTTGACTATTGTCGATGGGCTTTGAGTCGAGGATTTGCTTGATGAGGTATTCCATGCGCCCAATTTCTGCATTCATGTGTTCGATGAGTTCGTCTTCTTCGGCTTCGTCTTTGAATCGATGAAGCGAGAGCGTATCGGCATACATGCGAATCGAAGTCATCGGCGTACGGAGCTCGTGCGAGACTTGGGCCATGAAGCGAGCCTTCGTTTGATTATAGCGATTTTGTCGTACGATAAAGACGAGGGCGACGATCGATCCGGCGATACCGCAGACGGCAAAGACGATCGTCAGAATGCCAAGGGCGATATCGCCACCGCTTTTGAATAAACACAATAAGACGATACCGGTCACCAAATTCGCAATCGACGAGGCGAGGGCGCAGAAAGCGATAATCCATGGCGTACTGCGATAAATCTTAATCGGTTGTGGTTTGCGTTTCATGCTCGGCTATTCTCCGGTCCAAGCGACGTTATCTTCGACGTTTTTGAGCAATAAGTCGAATTCGCCGATGCCGGTACTCACGACGAGTCGCACGGGTGTACGCCGTTCATCGACGCCGATCCAAGCCGAGGCGAGGTGATACGATTTGACTTCGACTTTTCGAGCCGGATCGATGAAAGCGCCGCTGAGAGCGCCGTGCGGAGTAATGGGCTGGCTACGCTCGCGCCAGATTTCGAATTTTTTACTCTTGAAGAAACCTATCGGCGTCCAAACATCTTCGACGGCGACGACTTTGAGATCGATCTTGTTAATCGTCCATCCATCGAAAGAAAACCACGAATACGTCTTGCCCACATCGAGATCGAGCGATCGCACCCAATAAACCCATGCCATCGAATCCATCGTGCCGACGGGAACGGTATAATCGCGCTTTACGGTATGCCCTTTCGACGTACGCTCGACGGAGGCCAAGTTTTCGTCGTTCCAAAACCACACGGAGTATTCTCGATCGCGGTCGTTCTCGTTGAGGTGCTTATAGCTGTATATCGATTCCCAAGTATCGGGATCGATGTAGACTTCGGCACGGTCGTCGAGTTTTGCGAAGAGTCGGACGATCGATTTCGACGTCGCATTTGCCACGATGGGGATATATCGCGTTCCGTCGTCCATCTTGTTTTCGTAGCCGACTTGAACGAATGCATCTGCAAGCGATGCTTTTGTCGCCACGTGACGCGCATCGAACGTCAATCGTTCGCCTTTATACGGGAAATTTCCCCGGACTTCGTGGCGACGCGTACTTTGCGGCGTAGCATCCATGACGTGTGCCGATGTCGTTGCGCATCCCGATGTGAGCGCGGCAAGTGCGAGGGCAATGATCGATGTTTTGAAGAAGTTGTGCATACCGTTTACCGTAGAGATTCGATTTAGTGCTTGCAGACGGCGTTGAACGCTTTCACCATCGTCTTGACGCGTTCGACGTCGACTTCATTTTCGACTTTTCCGTCGCGTTTGAGTGCCGTTCCGACGATGGCGCCCGAAATAAAGCTCGCGTAATTTGCCAGAGTTTCGCTTTTTGTACCCGATCCGAGCAAAACAGGCTTATTTTCTGCGGCTTGGTAGACTTCTTCGAGGACGCGTCGTTCGACGGGCATGCCCGTGCCACTGCCCGTGACGATGACGGCATCGGCGCAAGCTCGGTGCAAGATGTCTTTCGTCGCATCGGCTGCTGAGATGGGAGCAAGCGGTGTGGCGTGTTTGACGAGTACATCGGCTAGGATGGCGATATGCGAAGCGCCCAAGAGTTGTCGATAGCGCAAGAGATCGTAGGCATTGCCCTCGATAATGCCTTGATCGGTGACATAGGCGCCTGTAAGCACGTTGACGCGGATGAATTGTGCACCGACAGAAGCGGCAATGCCCAAAGCTGCCATGGCGTCGTTTCGCAAGCAATTGATGCCCAAGACGAGGTCGGGATGGGCTTTTCGTATGGCTTGAGCGACCATCGTCATCATCGCCGTATGATGCGGAGGCATGAGTTGATCGGGCGTGCCCTTGGGGAATGGGGTTGAACCAAAATTCTCGACGATGACGGCGTGAATACCGCCCTCGACGAGGGCTGCGGCATCGCGCAAGGCAAATGAAATAATATCGTCGATCGATCGCCCATCGTAACACGGATCGCCAGGCAATGCGGGCAAATGCACGACACCGATTAATCCGCGAACTGGCCATTTTTCCATCATATTTTGCTCCTTTAGCTCAAGTGCACACGCCTTATGTGCGGCGTGTGATTATAGCGATTATCCGATCGATTCGCACGCCAAATAGGCATCTAATACGACGCGATAATGCGGATGAAATTGCAAGATTTGATCGTCGAGCGGCAGGCGCGAAAGCGTCGCCGTTTGAAGATGAGGAGAAAGCGCCGACCCGATGGCGTGAATGCGAGCCGCAAGGCGGCGAAATCGCGCTTCATATTCGCATAATATTTCATCGGCAACGACTTGACGCGCACAATCCTTGAGCAATCGCGTACTATAACGAATAAAATGCACGACAAACCGATTTGCCGGTATATCGTCGTTGCGTTCGACGCGCCGATCGTAGACGTTGAGGAATCGCCATTTTTCGCCTTTGCAAGTGAAATGTCGCATGCGATCGGTATAGGAGAGAGCGCCCGATTGCGTTGCCGACAAGGCGAGCGATGAGGCTTCGATATTCTTGGCTTCGCCGACGCCGACAAATGGCGTCGTGACGCGCAAAACGACGTGAGGCGCGGCGCTGATTGCTCGCAATGCAGTCCAGAGTGCGGGGCGATGCGCAAAGATGGCATAGATTTGTTTGATGTGGTCGCGAGAGACTTGATCCATTTGGCTTGGCCTTGGAAAGTGTATCGATAGCGGGGCGCTTGCGCCCCAAACCGCCCCCTGCGCAAGGGGGCGCAGCGACGCAGTCGCTGCATTGGGGGTACGTCGAGGGGGTAGCGCCGTCGCGCCGCTTGCGGCAAGAGAGGCGCTCAGGGGGAGACTTCCCCCTCACACAAAAAAAATCAACGGAATAAAAAAGTCAACGGAATAAAAAAGTCAATGGAACATGAAAAATCTATGGAGTAAAAAATAATCAATAGAACATGAAAGATCAACGGAATATAAAAAAGTCAATGGAACATGAAAAATCTATGGAGTAAAAAATAATCAATAGAACACGAAAGATCAACGAAACACAAAAAAGTCAATTAAATGAAGATGCAAAGATTGAAAACAAAAAGATTGAATATAGAAACTCGAATTAAAAGTCATAAAAACATTTGAAAATCAAAACGAAATATGAAAGTCAAAACGATATTTAAAATCAAAACGCGATTTGAAAGTCAAAACGATATTTAAAATCAAAACGATATTTAAAATCAAAACGCGATTTGAAAGTCAAAACGAAATTTGAAAATCAAAACGCGATTTGAAAGTCAAAACGATATTTAAAATCAAAACGCGATTTGAAAGCCAACCAAGAGATTAGAAAACCATAAAATAGCCAGTAAATACAATGGGTTAGAAGAACGAAGCGAGTCCTGTGTCGAGGAGTTGGCGCAACATGCGGAAGAGTTTGTCGGCGGTCATGGGGTAGGTAGCTTCGTCGCGGCCGAGTTTTTGCAGGATGCTTGGGAGCATGCGTGCGTCGAGGATTTCGGCGACGAGTTCGGTTGCCGTGGCGTGTAGTCGTGCGATGTCGTTGTCACCGGTGATGGCGAAAGCGAGGAAGACGGGGAGGATTGAGCCGAGTTTGTCTTCGCCGCCGCGGAGTTTTGGTAGGATTTTGGCGGCCATGCAGAAATCGCCTTGTGCTTGCCATGTGCTTTGCGCTTGGACGATGAAATCGAGGACTTCGCGGACGGTTCGATAGCCGAAATGGAGGTTTTCGGGGCGGAGGATTTTGTACATCGTTTGGAGTGCGGGGCGTGCGTCGTCGAAGCCCGCCCAGTCGGCGCATACGCGGTCGTAGTCCATTTCGTTGAATTCCATGACGAATGCGCGGTCGAGGACTTTGGGGGAAAACGAAAACGTCGTTTCGTCGACGTTGACCGTGCCGATAATCGTGAGGTTGGGTGTGAATGTCATGCGGGGTGGAATGATGCGGAACCAGTCGGCGCCGTAGATGACTTCGTCGACGTCGATGGCCATGCGCGGGAACATCATGCCGGCACTTGCCGCCGAGAGGTAGTGATAGGCGAGTGGCCAGGAGCGGTCCATTTTTCCGATGTAGAGTTGTTCGTGGACGCTGTCTTCTTTGCCGATTTCGCTTTTTGGAGCGCTGCCGGTCCAGAGTGGTCGGTTGAAGGGGTGGACGGTGGCCATTTCGCCCATGCGGATTTCGCCGTCGACGAGTGTCGTCGGGCATTCCATGAGGCTGAGGATGTCGGAGAGGTAGTATTCGACGCGGGCGAGGTTGAGTTCGTCGAGGATGATGAAGTGGCGCGGTGCGGCGTCGCCGTACATGAGGAATTCGACGTAGGCGTGGAGTGCGACGAGCGTAGCTTGTGTGGGGTAATAGAGCCCGGTGAGTGGATTGTAGTAGCCCCATATCTTTTGGGGTTCGGTCCAATCGGGGCGCACGGGGAGGAAGGCGACGCGGTTTTTCATCGACGTGTTGAAGTTCGACGATTTGAGGACGTCTTTGCTCCAGACGTCGTCGGCAGATTTGACGTCGATGTAGGCGTTGCCATCGTTGCCCAAGAGATCGGGAATGATGCCATTTTTGGCGAGCGTGACTTTTTGAGCCTGTGCCGTCGCTTCGCCACTGAACGATAGCCCAGAGAATTTGCCATCGTTAAACATGCCTGCGGCGATGCCGCTGGCGAGTCGTCGTGCGAGCTGTGTCTTACCCGAACCGCTAATGCCCGTCAGGAGCATGAATGGTTTGGTGACGAGTGATGTCACGAGGGCTTGGATGACGCCGCGTCTTTCTCGAATCATCTTTGGGTTTCCTTATGAAGTGCTGAAGTATTTACGAATTTAGGCGTTTTATAGGAGGCGATGAGGATTTTGAGTTCGATATCGGGGCGTAGTGTGCCATCGATAAAGCATAGTGCTTTTGCGCTCGAGTTTGGATTTGCGACGAATGGTTGAGTATGTCGTTCGGATAGGCGCGCGAGCGAATCGCCGAGCGAATCGGGGAATGCACGGAGCTCACAGTGTCGCGGTTTTGTCTCTTTCGTCGCAAAGACGATGTGCGAGAATGTATTGAGCGAGGGGTTATCGATATCGAAGACGACGACGGTATCTTGACGCGATCCCGAGCGTTGAATCGTCTTCATCGAATCGATTTTCACGCTTGTGGCGTTGGCCCAGAGTTCTTGCGACGTTGCCGTGTAGGATTTGGCGGCGTCGAGGAATGGCACCAGATCGCGGCAAGCCGCCGTTTTTCGCTTGCAAGAGCCCGCCAACCATCTTTCGGCCAAATTCAATTGTTCGGGCGATGTATATCGGGCGATGCGTTGAGATTCGAGCGGTTCGACGTATTGGTGTTTGACGTCGGAATTCAAAAAGACGTGCCCCGTGTCGTCGATCGATAGAATGATGCGGACTTTGTAATGGCGATAATCGCCTTGCCAAGCCGATTCGATCGTCTCGAGCCATCCATCAGCAGACGGCGATTTTGGGGAATCGGGGAGATTGGGAACGACGGGGAGTTGCTGATCGAATACGAAGTGATAATTGCCGAGATCGTCGCGCACGATTCGCTGCGAATCGCCCGTGGCGCTAGGGTTTGCGCGATGGGCAAGCGCGAGGGCGGATTCGGATGCGGGATCGCCTGCGGCGCTAGGGTTTGCGCGATGGGCAAGCGCGAGGGCGGATTCGGATGCGGGATCGCCCGTGGCGCTAGGGTTTGCGCGATGGGCAAGCACGAGGGCGGATTCGGATGCGGGATCGCCCGTGGCGCTAGGGTTTGCGCGATGGGCAAGCGCGAGGGCGGATTCGGATGCGAGCAGATC
>SFMP01000215.1 GCA_004554395.1 Myxococcales bacterium
GAAGTGCTCTTTGAATACCGAGGATCGGAATCGAACCGATACGAGGTCGCCCTCGCCAGATTTTGAGTCTGGTGCGTCTACCAGTTCCGCCACCCCGGCTGAACGTCGCGCCTTATGACATATTCCGAATCCTTTGTCAATCAAAAAAGCGATTTTTTCGCCCCCGCCCACGTCTTCACCTCGGCACCGTTATCTCTATGTCACGCAACAATCTCCATCCGCCATGCGCAAAGATCTAAGCATCGAACGGAAAACGCCCACCACCACCCAACGCCTAGAAATTATCATCGTAAAACGATTGCAAAATATGCGCATATCGCATCTGAATGCTCATCATGCGAGGCGTCTTCGAAAGCGTGAGTATCTGCGGGTCTTCGTCGATCCGGCTCGGAACAATCGCCATCTTCTGGACTGCTTCGTAGGGCGCTCGCGTTTGATTGCACGACTGCACGAGATTGAGAACGTATTCATAGACGGAAGGCGTCTGAGCGAGCACGTCGAACGACGACGATGGCAACTTGAGGCGCAAAGCGAGGCTCTCCAACTCGCCGGGGTTCAAGTAGACGAGCGCCGTCAGGAATGGTTTGCCCGCGCCAAAGATAAAAACATCGTCGATGATGGCGTGCCGTTTCAGCGCATCGCGCACGGGCGATGTATCGACCACTCGACCCGTAGCGAGCTCGACGATGGCATGGGGGCGCGTACACAATCCACATCGATCGTCTTCGAACACGAGATCTTGCATGTCGACAAACGGCGAAGTGACCTTCTTATGACGAACGAACAGATTCCCGTTCTTGACCTTCGATTCGATCGATTTGAGAAACGAACCTTGAGCCTTGAACTCGTGCAAATGGACGACGCCATATTCGGCAACCGTATACGCATTAAACGATCGCAAATCGAGAAACTCCAATACTTCGGCGTCTTTCGATGCAAAGTGATTGCCATACGAAATGATCGCCTCGACGCCAGGGAAAAATTTTTCCTTAATCGGGCGAGTAAACGCCGTGCGGAGCAACGGATAAGACCACGACAAGACCTTATTCGTGTTGCGCGATTTGAATTTCCCAATGTTCAAGCTCAAAAACCGCCATTTATCGCGCAATCTCCCCACGTTGGGCGTTCGAATATCGCGCATAAAGGCGCCCAAGATATGCGGGCGCAAAAAGGCATGTGTCGGTTTGAACCATTCCATGGCCTTCGCAATGCGTTCATAACCATTCTTAATGCCCCGATTCGCGCCAAGCGTCGGGCGGACGATCGAAAACGACGCCCCTGCGAGCATCGCCGCCGCCCAAGTCGCCAACATCGTCGTATGGATCGATGGAAAATCGCAAAAAACCGAAGATTCTTCGGTCAATTTCAATCCTTCCGCAATTTCCGACGCCTGCGAATCGATTATCGCATTGTATATTTCGACACGCCGGATACTCGCATGCGTCCCCTGCGTATAGACGATGGCAACGGGAATCGCCGCCGAAGCATGCACGTTGCCCGAAAATGGATCGCACAACTCGATGGCACGCTCAAACGACGTCGTCGCCCCCTGTTCATCTTGCACACAAGGCGTAGCACTGCGATCCCGCGCCATTCCTGCGTCGTCTAAATCGTCTGAATCGTCGACATAGACGACGGCTCGAATCGGAACGACATTCTCATCGCCCATCGACGCCTGGCATTCGTCGATCCGCCCGCGCATCGTCACGATGACGGGCGCGCGCTTGTCTTTTTCATAAGCGCGTCGCAACGCATCGACGGCATCTTTGCGCGTCCGGTCGATGGGCAAGAACACGGCAATCGCACCGCAATACAAAATCGCCGTCCAAATCGAAAAGACATCGACAAACGGCGGCAAATCGACGACGACTTCATCGCCATCTTCTACCCCAATCGAAGCCAAATACGCCGCAAATCGACGCGCTATCGAAATGCACTGCTGCCGAGTCCGCGACAATACGCGATTCCCCCCGACGATTCGGCAACCATCGCTCGCCCGCACGCCCGCGCCACTGCCCTCGAAACACGATACCGCCACCGACGCAAGCGACTTCCCTGCGCCAGCCAACTCGCCGTCGAAAGTTTCGAACCGTTCGAGCGTTGCAATCGGCCACGGCTTTACCCATGGCGCAGACCCAGAATTCTCACTTTTTTTTCGCTGTTTCATCATGGCGCACAAGAGCTCCTAGCGGCGTCGACAATGGACGTGGCACAAATCCCACGTTTCAACTATGCCTAGAGCATACAACAAACGGCGCCTGGCGACAATTCGCACTTGCAACGGCACAAAAAAAGCGCCCACGATCGACGAGGGCGCCAGTCTTTCGTTGTCCCACCTAAAGGGGGCGGCAAACAAAAAAACAAAAAAAACAAAAAATCCTAGAAATTCGCGCCTACTTTGAGCCCCAAGCTCATGACTTGAGCACCAAACTCACCCTCGACGCCAAACACGAAATAATCGCCCTTGAGTTCGAGCCCCACGAAACCGCGCGACATGTGGTGCGTCACTTTGCGGAACACATCTTCGATCGAACGCCCAGTCTCATCGATCCCCAACTGCAACGGACGACTCGACGCCCACGCCGTCAGCAACGAATACCCAGCATACGGCGTAATCGACACGATCCCCCCCAATCCCCACGTATACGACGCCGCGATGTCCATGTTGACGTTGATGAGGCTCAACTGCGGCGCACCCATGAGCGTGCCAACGTGCGCGCGTACGCTAATGTCGGGCATAAACCACCAACCCTCGGTAAACGCCCAGCGCAAACCTGCACCGACGTAAAACACCTCAGAATTCGCCAGCCAGTTAAATACGCCCTCCACTTCGAACGAAAACGGCAAACCCTTGCGCATGTGCAACTGAACCGTCGCAAATACATCGGGCGCCGCATACTTCCCATCCGCCGACGTCGCGCCCTCGTTCTTGTTTATCGCCTTCCAATACGACGCATCCTCGGTCGAAAAACTCATCTTCGACTCGACGCCTATCTCAAAACCCGCCTGCCCCAACGTCGACGCTGGCTGGAAGTGCATCGGCGCCAATATCGACGCATACGCCTTCGACAAATCGCGGAAGTCGTTGACGCTCTGCTCCGAGCTACAGCTACCATTCGAGCACAATCGTTCGAGCTTAAAATCCGTATTCCCAGCTAGGGCTACCCCAGTGCTCACAAAAAAGACGGCAACCATCGCTGCAAAAGACAAACAAAATCTGCAAAATGCCAAGCGTGTGTGTTTCATAGAATTCCCATACAGTAAAATGGTTCAGACCGGAAAAATCAGCGGCATACTGTGCGCCAAAATAGCACGATTCGCATAGAGCGTCAAGTTTGCCACCCACTTTATCACCAGTCGCACGCTCTCCACACACGGGGGGAAGCCTCCCCCCGCGCGGCTATTGGCTCGCCAATACGCCGCTCCCCCCTCTGCGGGCGCTCACTCGCCGCGCCCGCAACGCCCCAGGCTCACCCCACCTCGCCCAATCACGCCCGCAGCGCGGGCGTCTCTTCCCCCCTCGCCAAATCCATAACGCCCGCCGTGGCGGGCGTCTCTTCCCCCTCGCCAAATCCATAACGCCCGCCGTGGCGGGCGTCAATTCCCCCTCGCCAAATCCATAACGCCCGCCGTGGCGGGCGTCAATTTCCCCTCGCCAAATCCATAACGCCCGACGTGGCGGGCGTCAATTCCCCCTCGCCAAATCCATAACGCCCGCCGTGGCGGGCGTCAATTCCCCCTCGCCATTTATGGAGAGGGGGTGGCCGACAGGCCGGGGGTGAGGTCAACGCCGGGGAAAGCCACGCCCCATCGTCCGGGGATAAATTAAACCCAAATCTAATCCAAATCGCTTTTGGATTATATCAATGTCGATCTCGATGGCGTATATAGCAATGTGATTGACATGATAGGTGGCAAACGCATCGAAATTGATACAAACTCTTATGACAATTCATTGACGCTACACGATACAAAATCATTGTTTTACGTTGCTTGCTCATATCGGTTATTTGGCATACGACGGAGAAACATCGCGAGTTTTCATTCCCAATGATGAAGTGCGCACGACATTCCGTGGGGCTCTCGATGTGTGTTCACGGCCCGAATCAATGAAACCCTACCAGCGGTCTCAATAGTTCACCAAAGCCCTACTCGCCGAAGACAGTGCAACTATCTCCTGCATAGTCGAAGAAACACGCCAATATTTGACAAAGATTCTTTTTTAATGTGGTAGCCCTGACCCTGCTGGCGATTGGCGGTTGACTATGCTGTCGCGTCCATATATTTTATGTCGTTCAATATCAGAATGGCGCCATTTCGGTTGCGGATCGATGAGACATTTGGCTAGGCGATTGATGGGGAGGATTTATGGCAGAGTTGTTCAAAGACGCTTTTCAGTCGATGGATCTCTCTACAGAAAAGCTGACCGATGTTTTGAACGTCGCCAAGCAGTCCGATGCCAAAAAGCTCAACGACAGGGAATTGCGGCAAATCGAAGAGCTTTTGCGCAAATTGTCGGATTCATTCGATCTGTTTTCGGTTCAAGACATCATGCAGACGAAGGTGGCGCGCGGTGAGTTTACGGGGCAAAAAGAAAAGCTCGAAGAGATTGCGCAACAGTATCAGCAGATGGAGGCACTCATTGCCAACATGACGCAGACTTTGATGGGGCTAGAAAGCGTGCGCAATCGGTTTTCGCAACTCCACGGGAGCTATGCGACGTTGTTGTCGTCGCTCGAGAAGTCGCAGAAGACATCGGCGGCTTCGCGTCTGAAGCTGACGCAGTTTTCGCTCAATCAGACGAAAGACACGGTCGAGAAGGCGACGGAGCATTTTAAGCGGCAATTGCTCGATTTGATGACGCTTTACGAAGTACTCGGTGCACAATACTTCCAGATGGCGGCTGCGGCATCGGCAGATGAGTATTCCGACGAACACCCCGAGCCCCCTGCCGAAGAACCAAATGACGAGAATTCCGACGAAAACGCCGAGCAAACGAGCGCAGAAACCGAACAAGATACGACAGAACAACAAGCCGCCGAACAAGCCGAAGCAGAACAACAAGCCGCTGAACAAGCCGAAGCTGAACAGCTCGCCGCCGATGAGCTTGCCGCTCAAGAATTGGCCGAGCAACAAGCCGCAGAACAAGCCGAAGCTGAACAACTCGCCGCCGATGAGCTCGCCGCTCAAGAATTGGCTGAGCAACAAGCCGCTGAACAAGCAGAAGCTGAACAACTCGCCGCCGATGAGCTCGCCGCTCAAGAGTTGGCCGAGCAACAAGCCGCTGAACAAGCAGAAGCTGAACAGCTCGCCGCCGATGAGCTTGCCGC
>SFMP01000216.1 GCA_004554395.1 Myxococcales bacterium
ATACAGAATACTATTTTAAGCAAAGCATATCTTGGTCGAAGATATCGAGCGGATGCGCGGCTTTTCGACATTACCCGCAAGGGTTTATCTTCGACGTATCGGGTTGCAGTATTTTTTACGACGATGACGCCGTGCGCCTTTATCATTTCGGATTGCTCAACTCAAAAGTTACACAAATGATATTTGAAGCCATCTCGCCGACGCTCAATTACGAAGTCGGACACATTGCCAATTTGCCCGTATTTGAGCCCAAATCGAATGCCGAGGCAGTCCGCCGGAGAGTCGCGACATGCGTCGCAGATAACATTGCACTGAGCAAATCGGATTGGGATTCATTTGAAACGTCGTGGAATTTCAAAAAGCATCCGCTCGTCGATGGTGTGAATTCAAAGGGTACGCTCATTGCCAATGTGTATGATTCTTGGAAAAAGGCGTGCGAAGCGCGATTCAATGCGCTCAAGGCTAATGAAGAAGAACTCAATCGCATATTTATCGATATTTATGGATTGAATGGATCGTTGTCGCCCGATGTCTGCGATAAATATGTGAGCGTTCACCGTGTGTTTGATACGCGCCAAGACGTGCCGCCGTCGATGAAAGGTTCGACTTATATAAGAACGATGCGCGACGAAATCGTTTCGCTCATTTCATACGCCGTCGGGTGTATGTTTGGACGATACCGACTCGATAAAGATGGTGTAAATATGGTGGGGAATTCGGATGCAGACTCGCATGAACATTGGTATGCCGTCGATAATTACATTCCCGTGAGTGCAACAGATGCTTTCGATGACGATATTGCTACGCGGTTTTTCGGTTTTATTGAGACGGTTTACGGTGCGAGTGCACTCGACGAAAATCTCACTTTCATTGCGCATGCCCTGGGCGGGCAAGGGGCGCCGCGCCAAGTCATCCGAGATTATTTTGCGACGAACTTCTACGCCGACCACGTCAAATTATACGATAAACGCCCGATTTATTGGCTATTCGACAGCGGCAAGCATGGCGATTTCGGTGTACTCGTTTCGATGCATCGTTATCGACCGTGTGTATTTGAATCGATGTGCTCGCGTTATATCGGCGATCTCATGGCGCGAACACTCGTTCGAATCGACGAAGCACGCGACCGCGAAGCCGCAGCCATGGCCGATAGAATCCTCAAACGCCAAAAAACATCAAAATCTTCTCAACGACAGCCATCGTCAAAAGCATTCGCCAAACGCATCGAAGCCCTGAAATCATTCGAAGAATTGCTCAGACGCTTTGGCGCAGAATCGATAGAAATCGACCTCGACGACGGCGTCGTCGCCAATGTTGCGAAGTTTTCGGGCGCCTTGGTCGTGGGGTAGCTTTCGCCTTCGTCGTTGGCGTTTGATTTCACAAGTCAAGAAAATTTAAAAATGCGGTAGCCCGGCGAACGGAACGGCTTGACTTTTCGAGCCTTTTCTCTAAATTTATTGGTGTGCGTTTTACGGAGGTTGGGGTGGAAGACCAAGGGACAATGCGCATAAGTTAGGTTGTGTTATTATACTTTTCTTTTCGTACATTTTCAATATAATTGAAATGTACAAGCAAAGGAGCGACTTATGTTAAAGAAGTGTCACTTAGTATCACTTTGTTTCTTTTTGATGTCGATACCGATAGTCGGTTGTACGCTAGAGCCGCTTAGCCGAGTAGGGAGTGTGAACTGTGAAGGAGCGAAATCTATTACTACGATAATCGATGGTAAAGCAGAGACGTTCAAGTGCGCGGAGTTCGATGATGATGGAGAGTGCTCGATTTACGAAGTCGGTGGTAAGCGCGTTGAACCTAAAGATTTTCACAATAAGGAGTGGACTTATTGGGCGAATTCGTTGGGAAATGAAAAATGCCCCGATGAGTTTAGGTGCAAGTCGGACAGTGCTCAAGCGCAGTGCGTGTTGATGAAGTGCGATGCAGCAATGTAAAGAGTATAAGTGCGTTCATAGGTGTAGTATTGGGCATCATATGAATCAATACGGAGGGTGTACGGAGAATACAGATAGTGCGTGTGGAAGTCCAGAGAAATATAACGCTATGCCTTGTTCAGGAAATACTCCAAAGTGCAATATATATACAGGTCGATGCGTATAATGTATAAATGATCTGGATTGTGGATTGCAGGTCGGAGCAGAACGAGTATGGTGCAATTCAGATTATTTATGCGATGTTGTGTGTAAAAATAATTATACGTATAATTCTATAACTAGAAGATGCAAAAAAACATCTGTTCCTGTGTCTGATCCATTACCTGAACCAGAGCCATGGATACCATAGCTAACAGTGCCCCTCTCCACAATGACGAGAGGGGCAAGGGGATTGCGTTGCCGGAGGCTACTCGCCAGAATCCCTAACGGGCTTCGGGCAGTTTATTTATGTTTCGAACGAATCGCACGATGAGGGTGGGCGTCAACGCGTGCAGTAGCAATACTTTCTACCGCCCGTTGACGTTGCTTCGATTCGTCCTTTCACACAAGATGTTGTAATCAAATATCCAGATATTCTATCATACGTGCGAATTGTACCATCTTCGTGACAATTGCCGATACTAGTATAGGTAATCCCCGTACTCTGTTGGATATCGAATGTATAGCATTGAGCGATTGGCGTTTTGGAATCGCCCGTCGGTGTGTATACGTCGCACGGATTAGCGCCACAATCGGTTTCTAAGAGTATGAATCCATCGCCATAGGGATCGGGTACGCAGTTTGTGGCAACCGAACCGTTGCATGTTGCCGATTGGCTAGGACAGGATTGAAAGCCGGTGCAAAGTCCCGTTGTTGGTGAACATGTCGAAGGCGTCACTTCTTGGCTACATTGAACATGAAGTGTTATCAATTCCTTATTACTGGAATCGTACATGCAGAAACCAGAGTATTCTTTCTCTGCATTGCATTGTGCGTTGGCGTCGTGGAATAGCTGACGTTTGACGCCAGCTGCATCGACGGCTTCGGTACAAACGCCGTAGAGTGGTTTATCGAGTTGTATCGTCGTCAAACATTCGGAGAATCCCAACTGTTGGCAAGAGAGGTAGCAGTTGACTTCGCCGTCGAATTCTGCGCAGTAATTATTCGAGGTGCATTCGGCATACGATATTCTCGATGCCGAACACAATTCGACGAGTTGAGTTCCATCGTCATCGACGACGCACCTGCGTTTGAACGTATTCATATCGCAAAACGCATTGCGTTTTGATATGCATTTGGCTTCGCCCGAATCGGAATCGCAAATTTCATCGTACTTGCACGTTTCGATTTCGTATTCACCGCGTTCGTTGCAAGATTTGACTTGTGTATTGTTGCCGACGCAGACCGTTGGGGTTATTCCGGGGAAGCATCGCGGCGTAAAGACGCATTTATTGTCGATACAGGCTTGCGCCTCGGTGCAGTCGGAAAGCGTTTCGCAATTTGCAGTTGGCGTTTGGCAAATACCGCGATTACATATATCGCCGGGGGCGCATGGCGTTGAGAGAAATTCGCCGTTGGCTTGGCACGTGCGCGCGGTGTGATGGTCGAGGCATTTCGGCTGTTCTTTGGGATCGCATATACATTTGGCGTTTTTGCAGACTTTGTCTTCTCGTTTGCAATCGATCAATGTGTAAACGTCGCCATCTTTAGCGGCATCGTATTCGCATCGTATAATGCCGGTTTCGGTGGGGTTGCATTTGTCTTCGAAAGTATTACTGGCGCAACTGCCACCAATTGGCGTCGGGTCGTTGCATACGCCATCTTTGCATAGCGATTGATGAAAACATTCACCTTGGTAACAGAGGTGATTGCTAGGGCAAAGTTCTTTTTGCCAAAAGAGATCGTCGCCACAAACTGATCTCGTCGAATCATTGTGACACGACGGCGCATCGCTCGTTTCGCAAGCGTTTCGCTTCTCGCATTTTCCGTTGAAACACCGATCGTTTCCTTCGCATGTTTCTTGTAAGAATTCGCCGTCATTGCAATAGACGCGCGTTTTGCCGTCGTCGGAGCACCATTCTGGCGTCGTCTTGCAATCGCGCTTTGTCGTGCATTTGCCGTTGATTAGCAAAAAAGAGTCGTCGCACGATTGGGCAACGCACACGCCATCGATGCAAGCTCCCGAGAGCCATCCGCCGATAGTTTCGCAGTCGTTATCGTGCGATCCGCAGTGCCGGATGGAGTCGTCTTCGCAATCGTCGCCGTAATCGTGTTGACCGGGATTGCATTTCGTCTTTTCACATTTTGCAAATTTGCAACTTTGGTAGGATTTACACTCGATGCCTTTGAAGTCGTCGGAGTTTGGGTCGTCGCTAAAACAGCCGCCTTTTGCGCCACAAAAACTGTCTGCTGAGTCGGGATTAACGCATTTGCCGTTGCAAGCGACTTGGTCGCTTGGGCACGACGACATGCAATAATACCGATTATCGGTATCGCGGTAGCAAGTTGGCACCGAACTCGGGCACACGTTGTATTGGAATGAATCGCTAAAGCAATCGCCATTGCGATCGCAACGCTCTTTTTCCGAGACGATGATATAGGACAATGACCCCGTATTATTTTCGCTAGGGCAAGCGTTGCCGTAGGTTGGCAAGCGTTCGAGCGAGCAACTTTGTAGACAAGTGGCGGCGACTATCGTCGCGATGATAAGACGAAGCAATTTAGACATGACACTCACGTAAAACAAATAGCTCGAAACTAGAGAAAAACAGCGCCGTCTCAAGACCTAGACCAAACGCCGAAGTGTTCGTTTCATAGACGAAGTTATCGTTTTGGTCAATTGTTGTACGGCTTGTGGGTATGTCGATCCAGAGACGAGAGCTTCGGTTAGGGCATTGCGGATGACAGAAAAATCGATTTGGCTTGCGATGCGTTCAAAGTCGCTTGTAGTGCCGTTTTGGAATAGAAGGAGTGCTTTTTGGTGGTCGGCGATTTGTGCGTCGTTGCCGTGTGCTGTGTGGAGTTCGAGGCTTTGTTGGAGTTTGTCGACGAATCGTTCGAGCCGTTTTTGTCGTTCTTTGATGGCGTTTGAAATGCGCTTTTGCGCGGCCGTGTAGAGGTATTGTCGTTCGACGTCGTCGGCAAGGGGGATGCGTATGTTTTCGTACCAGAGCGATAAGACGCGCAATTGTGCGATATAGGCGAGTGTGTTGGCAATTTTTTTTGCCGGATTGAAGATGAGTCGAGCGTCGAAATCGCGCATTTCGTCGCATGATTTGTGAGAAATGGCGAGTTTGTTTGGGGCGATGTCGTGCGACAATTTTGAGCCGGCGGCAATGACTGCGCCGAAGCCAACGGAGACAGGACTGACGATTTGCGTTTGTCCACCGATGAAAATCGGCTGACAATCGAGAAACAGACCGTCGACGGCGTTGCCAAAGAGCGAGGCGAATTTGTCGCCTTGTGGCGTGAAATTATAGAGTGCCATGCAGGAACCAACTTCGGAATGATCGCGTCGGCTCGTGCCGCCCGCCATGAGGGCGTCGCAGAAATTGATGAGAGAGCCCAAGACGACGTTAGGGAAGAGTATCGTCTGCTTGAGCCCGACCGTATGCCCAATGTCGACGCCTTCTTCGAGGAGACAATTATCGCGCAATTCTGCGCCACTGCGAATCGAAACGCCGTCGAGTAGCGTCGAATCTCGATAGACGCCTTGCATGAGCGAAACGCCGTTTCCGATTTGGACGTTTTCGAGATGTGCGCCGCCCCCCATGCCAATTTTGCAATGAGCACCGATCGACGTCGTTTCGCCCGTAATCGTCGTCCCCGGATAAATGACGGTTTTTGGGGCGATTCTATCGATATCGACTTCGGGAGCAATATAGACCGATTGAGGCGCCAAAATGTCGACGCCTTTTTGAATCAATTCATTGACGACGTCGATGTCTCTATTCATTGTCATTGTTGCGAGCCTTTGATTTCTTTTCCGTCTTTATAGTTGACGGATTTCCAGATGGCGCCATCTTGTCGCCACCAGGTCCATTTTCCTTGTCGTTTTCCGTTTTCGAATTTTCCTTCGCCGAGTTTTTCGCCATTTTCGTAGTATTGAACCCAGTTTCCGGTTTCTTTTCCGTCGAGCATTTCGCCAGTTTCGCGCGTTTTCCCCGATTCGTAGGGATAGACCCATTTGCCAGTGCGTTTTCCTTTAACGAAAGAACCCGACGACGAGACGGATCCCGATCCTTTATAGTAAGTTTGCCAAAGCCCCGCCTCGACGCCATCGACGTATTCACCGGAGAATTTTTTTGAACCGTCTTCGTAATAGCCAGTCCAATTGCCATTTCGCTTATCGATGGCATATTTGCCTTTGAGCATGAGCGAGCCATTGGGATAGAAATAGGTCCAAGTTCCGTCGAGTTTTCCGAGTCGGAATCCGCCAATCGTTTCTATTTCACCGTTTTCATTCCACCAAAGCCAAGTTCCTTCGCGGTATGATTTCGGGCGTAGAGGGGATTGTCGATTGACGGCACAGACGGTGCATCCCATTTCTCTGTTTTCGTCGTCGAGTTTATAGGAACCGCCCATTTCGGTGCAGACAGCCCCTTCTGCGCTTTCGATTTCGCCGTAATCGTATTCGATTTTGACCCAGCTTTTGCCCTGTTTGAGATAGTATTGCCAGACACCCACTTTGAATCCTTCGCCAAAAGTGACGATGACATCGCCCTCGGCGCGTTTGTCACCATTGGAGAAATATCGCGTTTGGTGCGTTGTCGCTTTTGAGAAGTCATTTTCGTAATCGATACCCCCGGAATGCAAATAGGCGTATTGTTTTCCGATGGGGTTATCTCTCTTAAACTTTCCCTTCGAAGCGATGCGCCCGTCGGTGTAGTAGTACAAGACATCGCCGTCGAGTTGCCCATTACGGTAGTGGAGTTCAGATGCCATGACGCCGTTTGAGAACCACGCTCGCTCGACGCCCATCGGAACTCCGTTGAGGAATTCGGATTCGGATTCGGGGTTTCCCGATTCAAACCACGTCTTCCAAAGTCCCGTCTTTAAGCCATCTCTATATTTTGAATAAGTACGCGGTTTTCCGTTATACCAATACGCCGTGAACTCGCCCGTTCCATTGTCGATGTTTGACGTGTGCATGACGCTACCGTCTGTGTTGAGAAATTCGATCTTGCCGAGTGGCATGCCGTCGTCGAGTTTGTAGGAAGCGAGTTTTTCGCCAGTGGGGTGAAATTCATCGATAGCGCTGATGTAGCCATTTCGATTGATGGTTTCGATGCGCCAGAGGTTTCCGGTTGGGTAATAGCTGATGCGTTTATAGACGTATTCGCTATCGCGTTTGCAGTAAATGGTCATTTCATCGTGTGCAAAGTTGATGAATTTGGGAATCTCGTTTGAATCGTTGTAATTGCAGAGATCGAACAGTTCTTTGTCGTCGATATTACCCGTGCGATCGTATTTGACTTTTCGCCAAGCGATGCCATTTGTCGAATAGAGCTGGACTTCGCCGACGTAAAACATGTTTTCGTCGTCGGGGGAATTCATGGCGGTATAGCCTTCGAGGATTCGTACACCTTGGGCGTTATACCATTCGGTCCAATAGGCGTTTTCGGGTAAGCCAGAATCTTTTGGCGCAGGTCGGTCGTAGTTAGCTTGCGTCGCAATTATGCCAGGTTCAATATATCGTTGCCATAGACCGATGGGTTTTCCGTCTTTGTATTGCCCGCGCAACAAAGGGAGACATTCTTGATATCGTTCGAGTGTGCCATCGGGACGCCCGTTTTTGAAATAGCCAGCAAAAGTCATGACGCCAGATTCATTCCAAGTATAGCTCGGACCGTTGGCGACATCGTTTTCATAGAATGTCATCGATTCGACGGATTCGCTCGGTTTCCACAATCTGACGCGGTAGCCTTCGCGTTTTCCATCGATGTACCAGATGAATCCCGAAGCATTTTCGGGTTTTACGTCTTGTGGTCGAATGAGATTCGAAAAACCGCGCGAGGCGTCTGTTTCGTAGAATAGCCCTGTTTTTGCGTGATTGACGATACAACCGACGCATTTTGCGCCGTCGCAAGAATCGGTTTTCCAAGTTCCGCGTGCGGCAGTGCAATCTTTTGGCGATTGTATATTTGGAGCATTTTGTGGTTTTTCGGGCACGTAGTAGAGGACATAGGGATCCATCGGTGGCAGAGCGATGCGCGTTGGATCGCTGAGATCGGGTTTTTCTTTGGCTTCGTCGAAGACGACTTGCGCGCAAGCCGTTTGAGCGACGAAAGGGAGCTCCTGTAGGGCAAAAGGCGCCATGGCAGCGATGGATATGATCGTCGAATACATCGAGATCCGCGTCAGCGATTTTTTCATGTGAGCGTTTGAGCGAGATATGAATGGCGTTGGGAATAGATGATGCTTATTGGACATGATCAAACTCAATCGTTAAATCGCCATAGGTGGCATTAATCGTCATCGTCGTGTATTCCGACGCGAGCGTCGGATGTTTTCATGAGTTTTTCGAGGGCTTGATCGGCGGTGACTTGGACGGGGGAGCCGTCGAGCGAATGGAGGTCGGCTTGGGAAAGATCGACTTTTGGCGCGAATGCGACGTGATAGAAGTTGTCGGCGATGAGCGGTGTGGGAATTGGTTGGTTGGCTGGGACGTCGTAATCGTTTTCATTCGTCGACGAGCAAGCGTATCGGGTTCCCATATTTGAATTGAGGCAGATTTGGGCTGTGTTATTGTTTTTTGAAATCGCAATGACGAAGGGAGCTTGTGACGTTTCGACGAATCGGGGGCTATTGCGAAGGATTTTGACGAGCGTATCGATGTCGTCGTCGGATGTGTCGATATTGGCGTCGAATGAGAATGGAATGGGAACGTCGAATTGGCGGAAAAGCGATGGGACGCGGCTATAGACTTTTGTCATGAGGTCGTATGCTTTTGTCGAGTCGCCATGTCGCATGGCGATGTCGGCTTGCATGAGTTCGATTTGCGCATCGAGGAGTTTGATGCGTGGAATAGCGAGTTTTTGATATGCCTCGATATGTTCGATGGCTTTGTCGTCGTCGGCGTCGCGATAGGCAATATAGGCCCGAACGAGTTCGAACATGGGCTTCATATTGCTGATTTCTTCTGGCTCGAGGATTTGTTCTTGGAAATCGACGAGGAAGTTCGAAGTCTTGCGGCCGAGCGCATCGACGACGGCAAAAAAGTATTGAGGTGAAAGAATATACATTGGGACGAGAAGAGAACGAATATTCTTCACCGATAGGGCATCTTTGAAGATTTCTTGATGTGTCGACCATCGTTTTCGCCAGACGAGGTTTCGCTTTTCGATGAGTTTGTCGACGGTGCGAACGTCTTCTGAATTGGACAGATTGAAGATGTCGAAAGAACGTAGAGGAGCGAATCGATAGAATGCGCTTTTGGTGTTCCAAGCGCTCATTTGTTCGTCGAGCCGTTTGATGTAGTCGTTAGAAATGGCGAGGAAGACGATGCGCTGGCTGAGATGGAGTTGCTCTTTGAGCAGACTGTCGAAGCCGAGTCGTTGTGGTGCATCGATAACGGTAACCGAGAGGTCCCATGCTTTTTGTGCAAAGCCCATGGCATAGTAGATGTCGGCCGTATTCGAACGCGTTTTCGATTCGGTTTGTTCGTAGAGCCGCGGTTCAGTGACGCGTTTTCGAGATTTGAGCATCGAAGAGATGGCTTTTTGCCATTGTGTATCGAGGAGATAAATTTGCGCAATTTCTTCGTATGGCGAAGAAACGCAGTCTTTATCTTTTGCTCGTTGTGCTTTCTGCAGAAAATCGAGAGCTTCGTCGAATTTTAGCATCACGGCGAGAGCGCGCGAGTGATTGAGCAAGATGACGCACGATCGCCCTGATGTATAGTCGACGGCTTTGAGACTATGTTTGAAAGATTCGGTGTGTTTATGTTGTGCATCGGCGATGGCGGTGAGGTCGTTATAGGCGGTGTCGAGCCAATACTCTTCTTGATTGGAGTTTTCGATCGTCTGTCGTGCGATTTGCGTAGCTTCATCGAATCGATCGAGTTTCATGAGAGCCCAGACGGAATCGATGCCAAGCGATGTGTTATAGAGCTTTGCAATGCGAGTTCGGACGTCAATTTCGGCTTGTCGGTCGTCGAGGTCGCTGTATATTCGGGCGAGTTCGCGTAGCATACGTAGATGCCACATTTGGTCTTCGGTGTTTTTGGGGATGCCCGTTTGTGGTACGCAGTACTTTTCTTCGTAGAGCTTAATAGCTTTTTTCAGGAAGGAGAGCGAACGCAATAGGTTTCCCTCGCCTTCCCAATAGACGAGAGCCATGACGTAGGTGGCACCGATGGCGTCTTTGTTTTCGGCGAGTAGTGTTTCAGCTTTATTTCGCGCGGTAATGTATTTTGCGTTGCTGACGTCTGAAAAAGCGAGTTTTTCTGGAGTCGTCATAAACGCTTGCGCATGGGCAAGAGGCGTGTAGAGTAGCCACAAGGCGACGAGTATTCCCCATTTTTTCATCGAACGCCAATTCACAATGATCATCCTAATTGAGAGCGTGCAGACGCGTATTTATGCGTGCAGTGCGCGTTTTGAGAGTTGTTTAAGCGGTGCCTCTGCTGCGTTGCGCACGAGAGTATCTGGGTTGCCGGCGCCGGGAGAGAGTTGAAGTCGGTGTGAAAAGAGCGGAATGAGGAGTTGTTCGATATCGGCGGGTGTGACGAAGTCGCGACCTTGAAGTAGCGCATGTGCTTGAAGAGCGGCGACGGCTTGAACGATAGAGCGCGTCGATGCACCTTGTAGGCATCGTTCGTCATCGCGAATGGTGCGGATGATATCGACGAGGCATTCGAGGATGGCGTCGTCGATGGCTATTTCGTTGATGACGGTGTTGCGCGCGGCGAGGATTTGATCGACGGTGACGAGTGGGAGTGTCGTTTTGGGGTGAGTTTTTCCCCATGATTGGATGACTCGGAGTTCGTCGCTGCGTTGGATATTTGTCATGCGAATTTTGAAGAGGAATCGGTCGAGTTGTGCGATGGGGAGCGGATATGTGCCGACTTGATCGAGCGGGTTTTGCGTAGCGATGACGAAAAATAGCTCGGAGAGTGAGTGCGTGACATTGTCGATAGTGACTTGTTTTTCGCCCATCGATTCGAGTAGTGCAGATTGTACTTTAGGCGAGGTTCGGTTGATTTCGTCGACGAGAGCGATATGTGCGAAGATGGGACCGCGGCGGAATTCGAAGATACTGGCTTCGGGGTCGAAGACCATGACGCCGGTGATGTCGCCTGGCAGGAGGTCTGGGGTGAATTGCATGCGTCGGAATGGCGCCATGCCTTGACGAGCGTCGGAAAGGCTATTGCCGAGAGCTTTTGCGAGAGTCGTTTTTCCGCTTCCTGGGAAGTCTTCGAGTAGGACGTGCCCAGAAGCCAAAAGCGCAATGATGACGAGGTCGATGACGTCGTCGCGCCCCATGACGTCGTGTTTCATGCGGTCGCGTAGTAGGTTTACGGTTTGGAGCGATTGTTCGAAACTCATCCCATGCCTCATTTCGGGTGATTGAAAGTAAACGCCGTCGGCAAATTGCCGAGACTGCGGGCGACATTGTATTAGATTGTGAAGAAAGATACGCCATCAAAATGCAGAAAACGAAAAAAAAAGTCGCATTTGTGGAATTTACGGCATGTGGTTTGGCGATGTGTGGTAGAAGGACGCGCGTTTTGTGCGCTGTTTTATGCGATTGATGCATTTTGTGTGTGGTGTGTGATGTACATAATGGATGATTTGTCAAGAAAAAAACGAGTATTATCGATTGCGTTGTTGGGCGCGCTGGCGAATGGGTGTGCGTGGGTCGATGGTGAATATGGTTCGGCGGAGTTTGCGTATGAAACCGCGTATGAGAAAGTCGATGGCGAGCAGGATTTGACGTGTGCGGTGAAACATTTGCCGAAGTCGTTTAAGCAGTTCGAGACAGATGAACCGTTCGATCGCTGCGTTCGGATGATGATGTATGAGTCGGTGACGCGGCGCACATCGGAGAATATGTTGGCCATCACGTTTGTGGCTGTCGATGGCGATACGTTGGCATCTTGTCCGCCGATAGAAGACCTCGTAGGGCAAGATGGAATCGCCATTACGGCGAATGGCTGCGTACGCGCGATGTTGACGATAAGTCGTTGTAGCCCTGTGCGGACGCTTCGCGTCGTTGGCGATATGTCGCTGAGCGATTATTCGTCGAAACGCGGCAAAACCGTTGCTGGAACGCTCAATGGACGGATCGAATTCGTCGAGAAGATAGCCCAGAGCGATGGAACGCATCGCGAGAGAGTGACCGATATGGGGACGATTTCGGGTGAGTTTTCGTATCAAAATCGTGCAGGAACGGTTTGGAATCACTAGTGCGGTTTTGCGTTCGCTTTCACATCGTCCATCTGGTGGCTTCGTTTCGTGGCTGGGCGCATGCTCCGGCGATTGAATGCCGTGCAGTGGGCGTTTGGGGGGGCTCGAAGAATGGCGTGGTATATTGGCATTTTTTGGTGTCAAATTGGGCGGCACTCGGTATAAGGCGCGGTTGGCTTTTGCGATGTTGTGCGCAACATTGCGCAATGGCTTTGTGCATAGAGTGAACGGAGATAGTTCGATGGATGACGTCGAGACAGAATTGCATTCGGCGTCGTAGATGAGTCGCAGAAGGAAAGGAAGATATGATCGTTGCGGTCGATGGGCCAAGTGGAGCGGGCAAGAGTACGGTATGTCGCGAAGTTGCGCGGCGTTTGCAATGGCGTCTTTTAGATACGGGTGCCATTTATCGCTGTGTCGCGTTACGTGCTCGTCTTGCCAATGTCGTCGATGAACCCGCCAAGTGTGCCGAAATTGCCAAAGATATCGACATACGATTTGTAGCCAGTGCCGAAGGTCAGCGCGTATTTATCGGCGATGAAGACGTATCGGAGGCGATACGCACGTTTGAGACGACGCAATGCGTCAATCGCGTCTCGGCGATGGGCGAGGTACGAGCGCAGTTGTTAAACATTCAGAGGCGTTTGGGGGCATTGGGCGATACAATCGTGGAAGGTCGCGATATCGGTTCGGTCGTGTTTCCCGATGCCGAGCTCAAAGTTTTCTATACAGCCACGCCCGAGGCACGTGCTCGCCGCCGGCTCGCCGAATTCGAAAAGCGCGGCGAATCGTTCAATTTTGAACAAGTCGTCGAACAGATACGTTTGCGCGATGAGACGGAATTTCATCGCGAGCATTCGCCGCTTGTACAATGTGATGAAGCGGTTGTGCTCGATACGTCGGCATTCGATTTCGAGGCGTCGTGTGTGGCGTTGCAGAAATTGATCGAAGCGCGTAAAGCCGAACTTTCTCTTGTATAAGGTGTGGATGAATGAATGATATGCATCATTTGAGTGCATTGCTCTCGTCGGATTCGTCGGTGGCGGTTAGTCCGAAAGAACGCATGGAAATGATATTGCAGGCATCGGATTCGAAAGAAGCGGTGCGCGGGCTTTCGACGGTAGAGTTTTACGATTTGTATCACGAATTGGGTCCATCGGATGGTGCCGTATTGCTCGAATATGCGTCGCCCGAACAGGTGCAGACGTGTTTTGACTTAGATTTGTGGCGCAATGATTCGATGAGCGATGAGGCCATGACCGAATGGACAGAGCAGCTCTTGGCCGTTCCCGATGAACAGTTTGCCGAAATATGGAACAATATCGATCCGGAAGTCATGGCGCTGTATCTGCATCGCAACATCCATCTATACATGTCGGAAGATCGCAACGACGAAGTCGAAATCCCCGACGATGAATCGCCCAATATTGCTCAAACACCCGATTTTAACTATTGGGTTGCGTATCCGGAAGATGCCGAGAAAGCCGAAGTACTGCGCCAGCTCGTCGAACGCCTTTATCGCGTGTTTGACGTCGAAAAGGCGTGGGCAATCTTGGAGGGTATGCATTGGGAGATGGCCACGGATCTCGAAGAAACGGCATATCGTTTTCGAACGGAACGCATCCGCGAGCTTGGCTTTGTGCCGCGTGATGAATCGGCAGCGCTTTTTGCTCGCGTCGATATTGCTCGCGAAGCCGAGGCAATGCGTTCGGCGACGCAAGCCGAACTCTACGTTCGTTCTTATCCGATTGGCGAGAAGTTGGCAGCTTCGATCGTCGCCTACGACGAATCAGATTCGAAAGAATGCTATTTTGAAAAAATATTATCTAAAGTTTCGGATACCGAAACGATTCGCATTCAACTCTTGTCGTTAGCCCAGCAAGTGGCGACGTATGATGGATTTCAACCGCACGAGACCGATGGATTTGCCGAGAGCTTTGCGCTTGCCGTGGCCTATATCAATATTGGATTGGAATATGCATCGCACGAAGAAGACGATGTTGCAGTGCGCATATTGCGTCGTGTAGCGCTCAAGAAGTTATTGACGCTCGGTTGGAATGTGACCGTAGAAATTGGGCGCAAAGCGAAGATATTGATTTCGCGAGGGCATTTGTCGATCGTCGAAGATCAAAGGATGAGTTTGCTCACAGGCGATCAGCGCGATTGCGTCGAAGGTATGTTGTGTAGTCGTCCGAGACCGAGATTTTCGTCCCTGGAACCGTATCGTTGCATGAAAGACATCCAAGCATCGGCCATGTGTATCGCCGATGTCGCGACGCGCGAGTTGTTTTTTGGAGAGGGATTGCACAAGACGCGCGACGACATATCGCTTTTGGCGTATTCCAACGATATCGTCATCGGCGTCGAAAACGTCAACTTCGATAACATCGCCATTACGGTGATGACGCGTCGTGCGACTAAGCGTTGCGAGTATTGGGGCGTTTTGGCGCCCGACGAAGTGCCCGATCGCGCGACGATTCTCGACGCCATATCGTATGATAGTTTGATGAGTCTTTTCGAATCGGATGTGCCCGAGACGACGCGTGTAGCGCTTCGCCGATATGCGCACCAATTGCGCGATTACGTCGAGGAGTCTTGGCCCGAGGCCGACATGCGCCCCGAGGCGCAATACTGCCAAGCGTTGCTCATCGTAGAGGAGTAGTGCGGTGCAGTCGTCTTAGTTTATTGAGTTGTTTGAAACACCAACGATTGAATAATTGTTGGTATTCGACGGGACGCCAACGCTTTTGACGACTGCGTTAGTTCATCACTACGGAGGGCAAGGAAACCCAATAATGCCGAACGGCAAGATGAAGCACATTATAAGACTATCTTTTATCTCGTATTTCGTTTGGCTTCGGGATTTTGTGTGCGCACGGAAGAGTATACTTCGGCTGGGAGGATCGATGCACTTGTGGAAACCGAAGATACGATATATCTATTTGAATTCAAACTCAATGGAACGGCGGAAGACGCATTGAAGCAAATCGGCGAAAAGGGGGATGCAATACCATATCAATCGGGGACGAAGCGTATTGTGAAAGTTGGTGTGAATTTTGACAAAGAATTGCGGACGATCGAACGATGGCTGATTGAAGATGATGGATATTGAAATCGGTAGATGGATGTTGAATTGCGAATAGAAGTATAATTTTCTTAAGAAAAGTAGCAATTTTTGAATGCGATAGCCATAGGGGCGGTTGGGGTATATTGCGATGGGGCAACGATAAACGATTGCAGAAAAGTCAAAATGAGCAGATAGAAGGCGGACCGTATGCGCGCAGGTCGTTGCATGGCGTAGCCATGTGACGGCCGAGCACATAGGGACGCCACGCGCGCGTATTGAGCGCCACCGTAGGTGGCCGAGATAGCGCGCGGCTTATGGCGTATTGAGCGCCACCGTAGGTGGCCGAGATAGCCATAAGCGCCATAAAGAAGCATGATATTTGTATTTTATACACGTATTCATATTAAAAGGTGCAGAATATGCGGATTTTTGAAAGTGTAGAGGAGATCATTTCGTCGCCAATTTTTGGAGAGGCGCGCGCGGCGGGTTGCAAGCTGAGCGATGACACGCGAGAGTTGTCGGTGGGCGACATTTTTGTGTTGAGGCAGGGGGCGTCGCCATTGGGGGCTGAAGTTGCGTCGCGGCTGTGTGCGGAGGCGCGTGCGGCGGGTGCGCGAGCGATTATTGGCGATGCGGAACTTTGCGCGGGGGCTGGTTTGCCCGTTTTGGGGTTGGCCAATGTGCACGAGCATCTTGGCGAGCTGGCGCGCGGTTTTTGGGGCGATCCGTCGGGTGAGATGAAAGTCGTGGCGGTGACGGGGACGAATGGGAAGACGACGACGACGTATTTGATCGAGTCGGTGGCGCGCGTGATGGGGCTGAAAGTGGGCGTTTTGGGGACGATTTCGCATCGGTATCCTGGGTATGAGGAGTGTGCGGTCAATACGACGCCTGGGACGTTGAAGTTGCAGCGTTTGTTGCGTGCGATGGCGGATGCGGGGTGCGATTTGGTGGCAATGGAGGTGTCTAGCCATGGGATTATGCAGGGGCGCATCGACGGGATATCGTTTGACGTGGCTGTTTGGAATAATTTGGGGACAGATCATCTCGATTTTCACAAGACGCGTGAGGCTTATGGGCTGGCGAAGCGGCGGCTGTTTGATACGCATTTGGTGCGTAGTTTTGCGGCGGGGAAGTTGCCAGTGGCGGTAGGCAATGCGAGCGATGTCGATGTGATGAGATATTTGCGAGAGGCGCTGCCTGAATCGTGGGGCGGGCGGATGGCGACGTTTGCCTTGGGGCGACGTGCGGGGAGCGCGGTTGATGGAAATAGTATTGAAAATGCAAATATTGAAAATGCAAATATTGAAGATTCAAATATTGAAAATGCAAATATTGAAAAAGCAAATATTGAAAGATCGGCTGTTGCGGATGCCGATGTTGCGATCGATTCGTATGTTTGGGCTGGGGATCGTTGGACTTTTAAGGTGAAGACGGCGGAGGGCGTGTTTGATGGCGGATTGCCATTGGCGGGGGTATACAATTTATTGAATGCAGCGGGGGCGGTGACGGCGCTGGTGTCGCTAGGGTATGATGTGTCGCGCGTGGTGGGGGCGCTTGGCGATGTGGCGCAGATTCCAGGGCGAATGGAGCGCGTGAATCGTCGGCCGCTCGTCGTGGTCGATTTTGCGCATACGCCCGAGGCGTTGAAGAATGCGTTGATGGCGGCGCGCGAGTGCGTTTTGGCGGGGGGGCGGCTGATTTCGGTGTTTGGTGCGGGAGGTGACCGAGATGCGTCGAAGCGTCCGATGATGGGGCGCATATCGCAGTCGCAAGCCGATGTTTCGATCGTGACGAGCGATAACCCGAGGACGGAGAAGCCAGAGGATATTATCGAACAAATCGTCGCGGGGATGAAGCCGCAAGGTGGCGAAGCTGGTGGGGCGTTGCATCATTATATCGTAGAGGTGGACAGAGCGAAGGCGATAGAGCGGGCGCTCGAGATGGCAAAGCCTTTGGATGTCGTCGTCATTGCAGGAAAAGGTCACGAAGATTATCAGATCGTCGGGACGGAAAAGCGGCATTTTGATGACAGGGAGGTCGTGAGAGCGTTTTATGCTGAGACGGTATGATGGGGATTTGAAAGGTGGGCATATTTAATAGATGCATATTTAGTAGATGCATATTTTAATGATGATTGGTGGGATTGATGCGCTGGGGGAGTTCTTTGGGGGCAGTGGTTGAGCTATGGGGGCAGGGATGGGGTTGGGAGGATGATTTGAAAGAGAGCGCATGGGGATTTGAGCGTGGGGGCATATTTATATAGATGCATATTTAATAGATGCATATTTTAATGATGATTGGGGAATTGATGCGCTGCA
>SFMP01000217.1 GCA_004554395.1 Myxococcales bacterium
GCCTCTCTCATCCTCCAAATTCCCCACCTCCCCATCAATCTCAACACAACGCCGCCAAATTCTCCAAATTCCCCTCCATACGCTCCCAATTCTCTACCCCATTCGGCTCAAATCCCCCTATAATCCCCCTGGTTCGCCCACTCTCCCTACTCCACCCTCCATACTCTCCCAATTCTCTACCCCATTCGGCTCAAATCCCCCTATAATCCCCCTGGCTCTCCCTACTCCACAACATCTAGCCACTAGCCACTCTCTGCTAACTGCTAATTGCTCATTGCTCATTGCTCATTGCTCATTGCCAATTGCTCATTGCTCATTGCTCATTGCTCATTGCTCATTGCTCATTGCTCACTGCTCATTGCTAATTGCTAATTGCTAATTGCTAATTGCTAATTGCTAACCGCTCCCATGAATCAACGCCTCTCCTACGCACTTCTCATCATCGGCACACTCCTCATCGCTGCGGCAAGCCTCGCTCTCATCGCCCAAGCGAGCCCCACCGATCCGTTGCTCATCCAGCTTTTGCCCTATCACATCTGCGCCGCCATCCTCACCTATATCGCATTCATCGCTTGCACAGGCGTCAACATCGCCCTCTACGTGCAAAATATTCACAAAAAGCCATCATCCACCGAACAATCGGCCACAAAACGCCGATTTCTCCACACACTGCTCACGCCATCGGCCGCCATTGCCCTCTGCGATGCCGGCCTCATCTTCGCCCTCGAAACGTTCATCACGGGCATGGTCTGGGCAACCGACGCCTGGGGCGCCGCATGGGTCTGGGAACCACGCCTCACGGGCATGCTCCTCATGACGACGATATTCGCCGCTTGGCGCATCGGCTGCTCCATCGTCGGTCACGACACGCCAAACAAAATCCGCTACACCGCCCCCCTCATCATCCTCGGCCTCCCCTCGATGGTCTTCACACACTTCGCCACCGACCTCATCGGCGGCATCCACCCCGAAGCCATCGCCCCACTCGTCACCCACATCCCCCCCCAACGCCTCACTCAACTTCAACTCTCCTCCATCCCACTCGCCATTGGCCACCTCGCCATCGCCGCAGCCATCTTCGGCATCGCACGCCACGCCATCGCACAACGCCACCAACAGTAACATCAACACCGCACTCGCGGATTGTGTATGACATTTTTACATCATGATATATTATAACTTTATAACAACGCGCAACAATATACGCATCTACACTAACATATAAAACATCATAACGTTACACATTATTATATATAATTACACAAAAAAAATACAAACATCACACATCACAACTATATATATAACATTTCATATTGGTTCGCAGGCTATGGCTTTGCCATACGCCTGCGGTTGCGCTATTGCCGGCACGGCAATACGCGCAACGAGCCGCCCTATCTCGCCCTCTGGGCTCAATACGGTCTCCGGCTTTTTTGACCAGTTTGCGCGTCTTCGGCGTTGGCGTCGCCACTGCGGGCGGCGGGAACGTACCTCAGTACGCCCCCTTGCCCTCGGGCTAGCCGCCTTGAATACGCATCAAACTGACAAAAAAGCATTGTTATGCCCTATTTCGCTAGCGCTCAATACGGGCTTATCAGTCGCCCTATTTCGCTAGCGCTCAATACGGGCTCCATGGCTCCGGCTATGTGCTCGGGCTGGGGCCCTTGCGCGCATACGCCTACGCTGCCGTGCTATGTGCTCGGGCTGGGGCCCTTGCGCGCATACGCACGGCTATTTTGGCACAGCCGCGCGCCATTCAAATCCTCTTGCCGCTCGATCAAGCCCTAGCCCATTCTATAATCATCACCTATACAGAAGCTGCGAACATTTTTGAGCCCGAGTTCGATCCAAGCGCGTTGCACTTTTTCGATGCACGACACCGGAGCGAGTGCAATGACGAATCCACCGCGCCCAGCGCCGGTAATTTTGGCACCAAATGCCCCCGACGTCATCGCCGTATTGACAGCCTTGTCGCAATCCTCAGTCGATAAACTCATGCTCTTCATCATGCGATGATACGAAAGCATGAGCTCGCCCGCGCGCTGATGCTCTCCTTTATATAATGTTCCAAACATTTCGGCGACACAAGTCGCCGCATCTTTGCTCCCCATTAAATAGGTAATCGGGGCATTGGTGCGTATTTCGCGCACTGCCTCGTAGGGCGATGGGCTTTGGCGAGCCCCAGTCGAACCGACGACGAAATAAAATGGCTCGTGCATCGCAATCACCGAACAAGAATCGTTTGGAATAAAACAAATCGGCTTGCCACTGGCGATGACGGCATTATCGACGCCCGAAACTCTCCCATGAAACCACGTCTCAAGCATCTTCCCCATGCAATAGAGGTAATCGTTAGGCATTTCGGAACGAGCAAAAAAGTGCTTCGCCAAAACTCCGACGACAGCTTGGCACACGGCACTCGACGAACCCGCGCCTTGCGACGGCGGTATCGACGATCTCATGACAAAGCGCATTCCCGCCGTTTTCGGGTCGAGACCATACAACTCAAGCGCGTGTGCGATAATCCGCGAAAGCGTCTGTTCATATTCGGCGATTTCATCGGCCTCATACGTCTGCTCCGTATCGAACTCGCAATGCGTCTCAATACCGCGTACCGACTCATCTTCATACAGCGAGATACGCGCCCGAAAACACGGCGCAGGAACTGCCAAACAAGGAGTCCCCGTGACGACATAATGCTCGCCACTGAGGATAAACTTCGCTACTGTCGTGAATGTCGTTACCATGATACCTCTAAATGGCTAAAAGTTCGAAAACGCGGGATTTTCCGTCCCCCTCTCCATTCATGGAGAGGGAGTGGCCGACTGGCCGGGGGTGAGGTCTCCACCCTCGCCAAAATTATCACATCTGCCGTAGGCAGATGTCTTTCCCCCTCGCCAAATCTATCACATCTGCCGTAGGCAGGTGTCTTTCCCCCTCGCCAAATCTATCACATCTGCCGTAGGCAGATGTCTTTCCCCCTCGCCAAAATTATCACATCTGCCGTAGGCAGATGTCTTTCCCCCTCGCCATTTATGGAGAGGGGGTGGCCGACTGGTCGGGGGTGAGGTCAATTCAATATATATTTATATATATATTATATTAAATCGCAGCCTTAATAATGGCGGCGAAATCTTCGGCCACGAGCGATGCGCCACCGACGAGTGCACCGTCGATATCTTTTTGACCGAGCAGTTCTTTGGCATTCGAAGCCTTGACGCTACCGCCGTATTGAATTCTCATCGCTTCGCCGACTTCTGCGCCGAAGAGTTCGTTCAACTTGGCGCGAATTGCCGCATGAACTTCTTGTGCTTGGTCGGGCGTTGCCGTCTTACCCGTGCCGATGGCCCAAACGGGTTCATAAGCGACGACGACGCGAGCCGCTTCTTCGCGCTTCACCGACGCCAAACCATTGACGAGTTGCCCCAAAACGACGTCGAACGTCTTGCCGCTTTCGCGTTCAGCCAACGATTCGCCAATGCAGACGATGGGCACGATATCGTTATCGAGTGCGGCGCGAACGCGACGCGCAACGCCTTCATCTGTTTCTCCAAAAAACTGGCGGCGCTCACTGTGGCCGATAATCGCATGCGTACAACCCACGTCTTTGAGCATATCGGCACTGATTTCGCCCGTATAGGCGCCCTTGGCGGCGTATGAAATGTTTTGTGCACTCAACTCGATGCGCGTGCCGCGAAGCAATTCGGCAACGTCTTGCAAACACGTGAAAGTCGGCGCAACGGCCATCTCGACTGTTTCGACATCGGCGACGAGCGGAACGAGGGCATTCACAAGTGCTTTCGCCGCTTCGCGCGTGTTATTCATCTTCCAATTGCCTGCGATAAAGGGCTTTCTCATCTTTCAAATTCTCCAATATATATTGATACGACAAAACGGCGCGATAACTTATCGCGCCGCCTCTGATTCAACTTGGATTAACCATTAATGCGAAGTGCTTCGACACCGGGCAACGCCTTGCCCTCGACGAGTTCGAGGCTTGCACCACCACCCGTCGATACGTGCGTCACTTTGTCGTCCATGCCAAACTGGCGAATGGCGGCCGCTGAATCGCCACCACCGACGACCGTCGTGCCCGCGCATTCCGTCATTGCCTTGGCGATGGCAATCGTACCATCGGCATAACGTGGATTCTCAAACACGCCCATCGGGCCATTCCAGAACACCGATTTAGCCTTGCGGATGACGTTTCCATACAATTCACGCGTCTTCGGGCCCACGTCGAGTCCCATCTGACCCGCGCCAAACGCCTCGACCGTCTCGCACGGCGTCGTATCGTCGAGCGCCGTCGAAACGACGTGATCGACGGGCAAAAGCAATTCACACTTCGAATTTGCAGCCTTATCGAGAATCGATTTCGCAATATCCATCGCCTCTTTTTCGACGCGCGAAGACGCCACATCGACGCCCTTCGCCGACAACAACGTGTATGCCATCGCGCCGCCAATGCAAATCTGGTCGCATTTCTCGATCAAGCTCTCGATAACGCCGATCTTATCGCTCACCTTCGCACCGCCCATGACTGCAACAAACGGATGCTCGGGATCGTAGACGATATTGCCCAAGAATTTGATTTCTTTTTCGAGCAAATAACCGCAACCCTTGTTTTCGCCAAAGAACGGCACCATCGTCGCCATCGACGCATGCGCACGGTGACACGTGCCAAATGCATCGTTGACATAGACATCGGCGAGCGCCGCGAGCGACTCGGCAAACTTCTTCTGCGACTCTTTGAGTGCCTTTTTGGCAGCCGCTTTTTCTTCGTCGCTATTGAACTTGCCGCGCGGTTTGCCCTCTTCTTCTTCGTAAAATCTCAAGTTCTCGAGCAACAAAATCTGACCCGGTTCGAGGCGCTTCGACTGCTCGACGACGCCATCGCCAATGCAATCTTCTGCAAAAATGACTTCGCGTTCAGGCAACAATTCCGACAATCTTTCCGCCACGGGCTTAAGCGAAAATTCCGGGCTCGGATTCGCCTTCGGACGCCCCAAGTGCGACGCCACAACGGGCAAGCCACCATTGCGAATGATGTATTGAATCGTCGGTATCGCCTGGCGAATGCGGAAATCATCCGTTATCACGCCATTATCGAGCGGTACGTTAAAATCGACGCGAACAAACACGCGCTTGCCATCTAAATCGAGGTCTTCAACGCGTTTAATGCCATCCAAATAAGCCATCTTATCGGTTCTCCTTTCAGTAAAATCGGCGAAATGCCAGCCCTAGACGCCGCGCATCACAAACGACCATCGCCGACATAGCGACGCGCAACGCCAAAAAAGCACGCTTTCTATAGTCTCTATCTCGCTTTTTTGTCAATTTCAAATCCGCTACTGCACGCCCCCAAACGCCTCTTAAACACCGCATTTATCATTGCTTTCTTTCGCCCTATTGCCCGATGGGCAATACGGGCTCTGGTCGCCCTATCTCGCTAGCGCTCAATACGGGCTCTGGTCGCCCTATTGCCCGATGGGCAATACGGGCTCTTTCAACTCGCTCAAGTCTCCCATCTTCGCCATCGTCCTTTTCGCGTCCACCTGAGACAATTTCAATCATCTCATTGCTCTCCACGCTACACATCGATATCCTCGTCGTCATCGGCATCATCGTGCGGCGGTACGACTTCTTCGCCTTCGTAATAGAGGATTAACCCACCCAATCCTACATCTAAATCATTCCAATCGACACCCAGCGAAGTATAAGTCATATCATAAACAGAATTGTTACTAATGACCATCTCCATATCCTTCC
>SFMP01000024.1 GCA_004554395.1 Myxococcales bacterium
GAGTGGACGCCCGCGTTGCGGGCGTTGTTGATTTTGCGAGGGGGAGTGGACGCCCGCGTTGCGGGCGTTGTTGATTTTGCGAGGGGGAATTGACGCGGACCTCACCCCCGGCCTTTCGGCCACCCCCTCTCCATAAATGGAGATGGGGAGTGACATCTGCCTACGGCAGATGTGACAAATTTGGCGAGGGGGTGTGGACGCCCGCGTTGCGGGCGTTTGTATGAAAATATATGTTGAAAAAGTAAGTGCGTTATAAATGCGTAAATGTATAATGAAAGTATAATAAATATATAAATATATAAGATGTACAAAACATGCCACCAACATCGTGGGTAGATGGCTGATTGGTGTAGATGATTGCGTTGCAGTAGGTGATGGAAATGTGTCGTTGTGAACGAGAAAGTTCACGAAAATGAGAAAATTTGTGCGGTAAAAAACTGCTGAGTTGTGTCTTGAGTTTCGCGTTTACAATCGATATGTAGGGCGCGTGACGCGTTGCGTCACGAATTGGCGAACGATTTCATTACTCCCAGCAATCATGAGAGTGAGACATGAACAAATACAGCGAGATAATAGTCCTATTGGTCGCGACGGCAACGGCGTTTTCGGTGTTTGGTTGCGATGACGCCGACTCAACATCTACGACATTGGGCTCGTGTGTCGAAACGTGCTCGGGCAATACGCTCGTCTTATGCGATGCCGAGGACAATAGAATAGAAAGAGAATGTGGCGATGCGCTATGCAACCTCGTCGATGGGCGGTATCGGTGTGGTGGCAATGGTATATGTACCGAAGACGACGATAAATGCGATGGCAACACGCTATTGACGTGTAAGAGTGGCAAATTAGAACAGGTCGATTGTGCCGAACGGGGCATGATTTGTGATGACGCGACGAAGTCGTGCGATGTTGAAAAGTGCACCGAAGATGATGTTCGGTGCTCGGATGGTTCTTTATTCATTTGCGAGCCTGGTCGCGCGGAGCGCGAAGAGGATTGCCGTAGTAAGGGTAAGGTTTGCAATGCCGAGGCAAAGCGATGCGAAACGCCTAAAGTCATTGCAAAGATCGGCGATCCGTGTACGTGTGACGGCGAGTCGTGTTACAAATCGCATACGGGGGCGGATTTGAAGAGCTTGCTCAAAGATATGGCGGTTGCCGCAAAGTTATCGGGGATTGATATCGGCATTATCGCCGACGAAGATACGCTGACATTCCCCGCCTTTTATACCGATAGCGTGAAGGGATGCGAAGGGATTATTCCGCCGCCCGGAATGACGGTCGAGTGTTTGCGAGATTCGACGATGACGATAACGACGACGCAGAACGGCACGACGCATGGCTACGATAAATCGGGCTTGGCCAGCTTCATCATATCGCTCGAAGGCGTCATCTTGGGCGGTATAGGCGAGACGATTCAACCGTATACCGACAAGATGCACACATTGCTCAACAATGGCGTTCGCTTTTCGGCTCAGAATGGCTACTGCCTCGCGACGACGCGCAACATTTCGACGAATCTTTCGGGGATTGCCGCGAAAGCGCAAACGCCGATCGACAAGGTTTTCGGGCTCGTCAATACGGGCGATCATAGCATTGCAAAACTCGATTCGACGAAGTGCCCCGAGGGGAGCGTAAAATTCGTTTACGAAATCCATAAACGGATCGATAAATCGGTTGCCGTCGGAGACGTCAATATCGGTTTCGACATGTGTTTGAAATCGTGCACGACAGACGACGATTGTCGCAAAGACGAAGGATATCGATGCTTCGATATCGGCGCTCGGCATGCTCAAGAGGCGCGCAAAGCGTGTTTCGATGGCAAAAACGTCGAATACTTGAGAAACGTTGCAGAGCAGTTTGCATCGGTTGCGCCTTCGCATAGCTAAACGCTCAGCTATCCTCGGTCGCCGGTCTCTTGGCGCAGAGATCGGCGACGAGAAGCGTCGTATTTGGAGTAAAAATGCCTACAGTCATCTATGCCGATCATGCGGCGACGTCGCCGCTCGACAAATGTGCTTTCGATGCGATGGTCGAATACATGCGCGATGAATATGGCAATCCATCGCAAACGTATGAAATGGGGCGTCGGGCTCGAAAAGCCGTCGATCGTGCTCGCGAGTCGATCGCTCGGTGTATCGGAGCGAGCCCCGAAGAAATCGCGTTTACGAGTGGTGGAACGGAGTCGAATAATTGGGTCATTCAATCAGGTGCGGCGATGGGGCGCGCCGTTGTGGTGTCGACGATCGAACATCCATCGATTTGGCATACGGTTCAACGGATCGGCGCGCCCCATCGCCGCACCCCTATAGCGGTCGATCGGAGTGGGATCGTCGATATCGATTTGGCACGCCAAGCGATGAACGACATGCCTAGGCCAGGGATCGTATCGGTGATGACGGCAAATAATGAAACAGGGGTTATCGAACCGATTGCGGAATTGTCGGCGATGGCGCACCGATACGGTCATTGGATGCATACCGATGCCGTTCAAGCCGTCGGGCATTTGCCGATCGATGTGAAGAAACTCGACGTCGATATGTTGTCGGCATCGGCGCATAAATTCAATGGTCCGCGTGGGATTGGGTTTTTATACATTCGCGATGGCATCGATATCGAATCGTTTATCGATGGCGGCGATCAGGAACACGGCCGCCGAGCAGGCACAGAGAACGTCGCCGCCATCGTCGGAATGGCGGCTGCGCTACAAAACAACGTCGATCATATCGAAGAAAATTCGTTCCATCTTAGAGAATTGGAAAATATATTCAAAACCACGCTTTCCGATTTCGGCGTCGATTGCGTACAAAATGGTTCGGAATGCAAGTTGCCAGGGCTCTTGAGTATGGGTTTTGAAGGCGCAAGTGGCGAAGGCCTCATGCATTTACTCGATTTAATGGGGATATGCGTATCGACGGGATCGGCGTGCGATAGCGTCAAGACGCGTCTTTCGCGCGTCTTGACATCGATGCAGATCGACGAATCGCTCGTGCGAGGGACGATTCGCATATCGTTTGGAAAATCGAATACGATCGAAGAGGTGCGAAGATTTGGGGGGGCGCTAGCCAAGGCTTTGAAGATTGGGCGGTAGCTTGGAATTTCGAAGTGCGTGCAAATTTTTGCGACGCATATCCTGCAATATTATACCGAGCTCAGATTCGTCGTTCA
>SFMP01000218.1:2500-12377 GCA_004554395.1 Myxococcales bacterium
TGCCAGCGATACGATTTTAAGCGCATAAGCAACGAAGATCTTTTCGCACATCTATCGTCGATTGCGCACGCCGAACAAATCGACTTCGAGCCATCGGCTTTGCGACTTATCGCGCGCACAGCGCGAGGTGGCGTGCGCGATGCACTCAGCGCGATGGATCAAGTCATCGCTTTTGCGCCGCCCCCAATTACGGGCGACCGAGCAGCCGAAGTTTTAGGCGTGGCAACGCGCGAAACTCTAACGGCAATGGTCAAAGCCATACTCGATCAAGACGTAGCTAAAGCCATCGCCTGTATTGGGCGCGTCGAACATTACGGTCAAAATTTGGCTCTTTTTGCAAACGATTTACTCGAGTTCTTGCGCGATGCGACTGTCGTCGCTGCCGCGCCACAAAGTGATATTCCAACCGAGCTTAGCCCTGCCGAGCGAGCTGAAATTCGTTCTTGGCTCACGCAGGCGTCGATCGACCGATTCCAACGCCTTTTCCACATTTGGTACCAAACGACCGATTCGCTATCGAAAAACTTATCGCCCCGATTGGCGCTCGAAATGGCTGCGATTCGCATGTGCCAAGTCGAAACTGTCGTGCCACTCGATAACATACTTGAGCGCCTCGATGTTATTACCCAGGCACTATCGGGGCATATCGATCTATCGCCCGATGCACTCGAATCCGTGCGAGCTTATTTGACGCCTTCCTCGTCCACCACCCAATCCACTACAACGCCCTCTCATTCCCCAAATCCCGCCGCAACAACAAATCCTGAACAATATTCAACATCTCCCCATACTACCGCACAAAATTCTGCATCCGACAAAACGACTTCATCTTCATCTTCATCTTCATCTTCATCTTCATCTTCATCTACATCTACGCCCGCGAATTCCCCAAATTCCGCCGCGACAACAAATCCCGAACAAAATTCATCACATTCGCCATCTATCGGCGATATTCATCATTTTCCACCTTATCCAAGCAACGCATCTAGCGAAGCTCCCCCCATCGGTGCCCCCCAAAATCAATCTGGCGACAGTCCAAAACAATCTGCCCCCCCTTCCCAAACGCCTTCCAAATCACCGCGTTCGAAATCGAAAGACGCATCGCAAACGAACGCGACACCTCGCCCACCCGAGCCCGACGCCTCGCAGGACGTCGCCGACGTTTGGAACGATGGTTCAGCCGCCGACACGCGCATCTCTTCGATCGAATGGAATGCCGCAAGCCGCGATATCGACGATGACGACGCCGAAGAAATCGACGAAAAAAGCGAAAAAATGCTTGCAGTTTCTGGCGATCGTCTTAAAAGACCCAAACTCGATAGTTTGTCGCAAGACAATCCGGACGAGTTGCTCTATGGCTGGCGACAAATCGTCCAAACGCTTGGGGCTCCACTATCGACGATCATGTCGAAAGCTCACGTCAATGCACTGACGGCGAAAGAAGTCAGTGTTTCTTTGCCGCGAGCCTATCGAGACATCATCACGCACGAGCACATCGACGACGTCGCACGATCCGTCGCAAAACTCGTCGCACCAACGTGTCGTTTTTCGATCGACTATGCTCAAAAAGACGACGACAACGAAACACTCGCTGCGCTCCAAGCGCAACGCGATTTCGAAGCCCAGCAACAAGCCTTTAATCGCATTAAAAATAGTCCATTATTCAAGGACGTGTGTCGTCGATTCGACGTCAAAGCCGAATCGATTCACTTCACATTTAATCAAGACAGGACATCTTCATGAGTAAAGCAATCAAAAACACCGGCTTAAATCAAATCCTCTCCCAAGCTCAAAAGCTTCAGAGCCGCTTGGGACGCCTCGAAGAAGACATGAAATCGAAAGTCGTCGAGGCTACAGCTGGTGATGGCAAAGTCACTGCCGTCGTCAATGGCAATCGCGAACTCATCGCACTCTCCATCGATCCCTCCGTCGTCGAGAGCAACAATCCCGAGCTCCTCGAAAACCTCATCATTAGCGCCGTCAACCTAGCCTTGGGCAACGTCCGCGAAATGGTCAACTACGAAATGAACCGCGCCACGGGCGGATTCTCGATTCCTGGCTTGATGTAAGACACTTGCGGCGATGCCCTCCACGCGTTTGCATCGCCGACATTGCATTTAATTGCCAAAACCGCTTGACACGAGCGGTTTGGCGTGTCAAAAGACGCTCCTGCGTCGCGCCTTCTTTGCGGCGACGGCGTCGATTTTTTTTGCTGAGTTTATGGCATTTCTAGAGAAATGCCCTGTTTTAATACAATTTTCGGAGCAAAACGATGAAACGTACATATCAACCGAGCAAAGTCAAACGCGCCCATACCCACGGTTTCCGCACGCGCATGTCGACGGCACAAGGCCGCGAAGTCATCAATCGTCGACGTGCAAAAGGTCGTAAACGCCTCGTCCCCACCGTTCCTGCTAAACACTAAGGAATAAGACGATGAATGAAGCCCCGCGCCGCCCATACGGCTGGGGTAAGGCAATTCGCTTGCGAAAGCATGCGCAGTTTAGCCGCGTTCAGTCCAAAGGACGCCGTTTGGGCGGGAAGTTTCTATTGCTGATCTTCGCGCCCAAGTCTGTGCCGGGCGTTCGACACGGTCTGACCGTCAGTAAACGCGTCGGAAACGCCGTGACGCGGAATAAAGTCAAACGACGACTGCGAAATATTTTGAGAACTCAAAATGTTTCCACTCTGGCCGTCGATTTGGTGTGGATTGCAAGACCCGATGCGGCAAACGCAAAGTATGCCGACCTCCATGCCGAGGTCTATGAGCTCTTGGAACGACTCAAAAGGCACCTCTCATGTCCGCATACCTAGCAAAACTCAAATCTTTTCCACCACGCGCCATCCTCGCCTCTATTCGATTCTACCAAATGGCGATCTCTCCATGGTTAGGGGCGAATTGTCGTTACCGCCCCACTTGTAGCGCTTATGCATACCAAGCCGTCAAAAAATATGGCGCTCTCAAAGGCACTCTCCTCGCCATCAAACGCATCTTGCGATGTCACCCCTTCCACCCAGGCGGATTCGACCCCGTGCCATAACACCTCTTCTCGCTGTCGATCCTCGCAAGGCGACTCTTACGCCCATGCTTTGCACGACTTTCTTGGAGTTTCTACGAAAACATGAATTATCTCTCCTATCAAGGCAATAACAATAATAATGGCGGCGGTTCCTGGCTCGCCATGGGGCTCATCTTTATCTTCATTTTGTTCGCCCCTTATATCATGGGCAATCCGCCGCAAGAAGCCGCCGATGCCACTCACGTCGAGCAAGATGCCATCGCACAAGCCGCCGCAAAAGCCCTCCCTCCCATCATCAAATACCCCATAGCTTCGCGCACTCTCGAATCGCAACAAATCTCCGTCACCATGACGAACTCTGGCGGCGGCCGAATTCAAAGCGCGTTCATCAAAGATCCCGACCGCTACATCCAACACGGCGATTTCATCCGTTCACAAAAACAAGATAAGCCCGAAATCGGCGGACTCCTCCCCCTCGCCGTCGAAATCCCCACCTTCGGCATCACCGCCGAAACGCAATTCGAAGCAACCTCGCCTGAATCCGATTCGAAATCCGCTTCCTTCTTCTACATGGATTCAAATGCGCAAAAACGCATCACAAAGACATTCTCCGTCTCCGACGATAACCCCTATATCGTTCACGCAAAATTCGACCTCGTAAACCTTACAGCGAACGATATTCAAGATGAACTGTCGATGTCGCTTTTTATTCAACAAATCAAGGATGAAGAACCCGGTATCTTCACGCCAGGGTCGTACGTCGCTGCCAAGTGCTTCTCCGACGACACCATGGAATACCTCAACGCCACCGACAAAGACGAAGCCGAACACTACAACAAAGATATCAAGTGGTTCGCCATCGACGAATCCTACTTCGCCATCGCCGTCGGCGTCCAAAACGCCCGCCAATGCGACATCGTCAACGACGACGGACTACTACGAAGCACCATACACATCCCCTTCTCGGTCGCTCGAAATTCGACACAATCCATCGAATTCGACATATACGTCGGACCAAAAGAATCCCGATACCTCGACTCGCTCGGCGATGACGCACAACTCGCAAAAATCATCGATTACGGCTGGATCGAAGTCATCGCAAAACCCATGGCGTGGATTCTCGACAAATTCCATTCTCTCACCGGCAACTGGGGACTCGCCATCATCCTACTCACCATCATCATTCGACTCTTGCTCTGGCCTATCGCTCAAAAAAGCCAACTCTCCATGATGCGCATGTCGAAAATCGCACCGCTCATGCAAGAGCTACAAGAAAAATACAAAGACGACCAAGCAACACTCGCTCAAAAACAAATGGAGCTCTACAAAGAGCAAAACGTCAACCCATTCGGTTGCCTACCGCTACTGCTCCAAATGCCCGTCTTCTTCGCCCTCTATCGTTGCATTTTCGTCACCGGCGGCCTCTACCACGCCCCCTTCACGCTCTGGATTACCGACCTCTCCGCACGCGACCCCTACTTCGTCCTTCCCATCCTCGGCGTCGCCCTCCTCATCATCCAACAGCGACTCACCCCAACCGCCACGCAAAATAAACAACAAAAAATCATGATGATCACCATGCCCATCGTCTTTGGCGCCATGATGCTCTTCCTCCCCTCCGGCCTCTGCCTCTACATGGTCGTCAGCTCCGGCTTCTCCATGGCACAATCGTTCTACGTCCGCCGCCTCATCGCTCGCGAAGACGCCGAAAAAGCCAACAACACCGTCGAAGTCCTCGACCCCGAACACTCGACGAGCAAAGACCGACGCGCCGCAAAGCGCAGAAACGCCCCCTAATCCCCCACTCCACTCTCCCAACATGCGCCGCCTATTGCCTGGGCAATACGGCGGCGGCTCCGCCTATTGTGCCCCCCGGGGGGGGCACAATACGGCTACGCAATGCGCCCTATCTCGCCCTACGGGCTCAATACGGGCTCTGGGGCGCGGCTATTTCGCTCTACGAGCTCAATACGCCGCGCGCTTAACCTCCCCATTCTCACGACTCAAGTACTCAAATCCCTACAACTCCATATATAAAGGATAATACGCATGCTCAACATGGACTATATGTACGACGATTACGATGGCGATGTCGTCGATAGAACTGCCGATTTCCTCGCCGATATCTTGTCCTATATGGGATACGATGCCGAAATCCACACCGAAGTCATGGATAACACCGCCATCTTCGACGTCTTCGGCGATGCCGTCAAAGACCTCTCCCCAGCCAAAGACCCCACCGTCATCAATGCCATCTCGTGGATCCTCAAACGCGCCAGATTCGCCATCGGTTCCGGTTACCGATTCGACCTCGATATCAACAGCTTCCGTCTCGAACGCATCCATCAACTCGAAGGCGTCGCAAAAACCCTTCACGACAAAATCGATTCCGGCGTCGAACGCGTACAAATCTTCGGCATGGATAACGTCGACCGACGCGCCGTTCACATGCTACTCAACGCCGATCCAGAAGTCCGCACACAATCCAACGGCTACGGAAACTACCGACATATCGAAATCCAACGCGCCGATTCCTAATACTCAACACGGGCCCAACGACATGCCACCAAAAAAGCCACGATATACCGGCGAATCGATGACGATAACGTCGCCTTTCGCCGATCTCGCCGCAAAACTCAATCCAACACAATCCACCACCGATCCCACCACTTCCCAGCCACCTGCCGCCGCGGCCGCGCCGATAAACTCCACCCCCGCGGCGCCTAAGGCGCCAGCCTTGCCAAAAGTCAAATCCACTCGCATCGAACGCGCACACCGTGGCGGCAAAACAGTCACCGTTGTCTCGTTCCACAACGCCCCCACCGAAGCGGCACTCAATGCTTGGCTCAATATGGCGAAAAAAACACTCGGCATCGGCGGTTCCATCGAAGGCGAAAACGTCGTCCTACAAGGCGACCAAACAAAGAGGATCGATCGATGTCGCTAGACTTTAGAAAGATGAAATTCGCCACCTCGGCGGCTCAAAAAAAACAATTCCCCACCAACCAATGGCCCGAAATCGCCATCGTCGGGCGATCAAACGTCGGAAAATCTTCTCTCCTCAATATCCTGTGCGAGCAAAAGAATTTGGCTCGCGTCAGCAAAACTCCCGGGCGCACACAACTCGTCAACTTCTTCTCCATCGAAGATCGCGCCTATATCGTCGACCTCCCAGGTTACGGCTACGCCGATGTTCCAGCGAGCATCCAAAAAACTTGGGATACCATGATGCACGATTATCTCGCACAACGTGAACAACTACTCGGACTCTTGCTACTACTCGATATCAGAAGAACACCTTCCGAACACGACATGATGATGTTCGATTGGCTCACACAACGACAACTCCCCATTCTCATCGTCCTCACAAAAATCGACAAAGTCGGATCAAACGAGGCCTTCAACAACCTCCACAAACTCGCCAAAAAATTCGACCTCAAGCCAAATCAATTCATACAAACTTCTGCACTACAAAAAAAAGGCGTCGATCTCTTGCGACAAAATCTCAACGCCATCTTCGACGACTACTTCGACATCAAACGCGAAATCGACGCCGCACTCGCCACACCTTCGGTATAAACCCCACCCTCGCCACACACATACGCCCGCCACGGCGGGCGTCTTTCCCCCTCGCCACACACATACGCCCGCCGCGGCGGGCGTCTTTCACCCTCTCCTGCAAGGAGAGGGGGTGGCCGACAGACTGGGGGGAAGGTCAAATACTTAAAAAAACTGAATTATCAGAAAAAAAAGTTATAACTAGAAACGCAAAAAACATTCCGCTAAAAACGCCACGGGCATGACTTCTCTTTGATTTCATCGACCAATTCAGCCAAATTCCAACAAATAGCGAGGATGTAACAATGAAGCGATCCCATATCGTACCCATCTTATGGACGATTTGCCTGTGCGCGAGCTGTAGCGACGACTCCAACATTAAAGACCTAGGCGATCCGACCAAATGCGAAAACGACACCGAATGTAGCGGCGATCTCAAGTGCGTCGATAACGCATGCATCGCCCCCGGTTCCCTCGGCGCCGATTGCAAATCCGACGACTATTGCCAATCGAACCGATTGATTTGTCACGAAGGAAAATGTGCAATCCCCGTCGCCAAAGGCGGGGATTGCACAGGCAAACACAGTGTTTGCCTCGATCTGGCGCAATGCTACAACGGCGTTTGCTCGACCGTCATCGAAGAAGATGGCGCATGCGTGCCAAATTCCAAAACCGATGTCTGCTCGAATGGACTCAAATGCATTCAACGCAAATGCACAAAAGTCGTCGAAGAAAACGGAGAGTGCACCCCGGGCGTCACGAATTGCGACACTGGAATGACGTGCAAAAACGGTGCGTGCACCAAAATCGATGCCACGTCGTGCCAATCCGACGACAATTGCCCAGAATCTCAGCCCACATGCCTACCCAATGGCGTTTGCGGCATATACGTCGACCGATCCCAAGAATGCGACGACGAAACTCGCATTTGTAAAGACGGGCTCGAATGCTCCTTTACGTGCTTCCAAATGTCAACCCCCGACGGCTCCTGCGACTACGACGATAATATCTTTTGCCCCGAAGGCTACTACTGTAGCGAGAATACATGCCAACAAGTCCGATTCGATTTGAAACGCGGCGATTCGTGTAACGCCGATTTCCGCTACTGCGAAAAACCATTCGTATGCGAAAACGGCTTCTGCAACGAATACGTCAACGAAACCGAAGCTTGCGACGAAGCCGAACACCTCTTCTGCAAAGGCGACGACCTCATTTGCTACAATGGGCAATGCACACCGGTCTCGGGCGACTGCACAAAATCGACCGATTGCACCGAAAAAGACTCCTATTGTTGCGTTTCCGACACTTGCGGCGCGGCAAAAGGCAAATGCGTCACCTACGATCAAGAAGTCACCTTCGATAGCGAATGCAAATACAAAACAAAACCCGGCATCTTCGAAGCCAAAGTCCAATGCCGTTGGCAACCGCCTGCTGGCAACGCATTCTCCGGCTATCGTTCCGTCGAAATGCATCCCCTCGTCGGTCATTTCGGAAACGCCGCAGGAATTAAAACGACCGTCGCTTTCCTATCGATGAATGGTCGCGGTGGAGAAAGCGTTTTACGCATCATCAACCCCGAAACGTGCGAAACGCTCGAAACCGTCGAAAATGCTAGATTTAGCAGTACAAACTACAACCACTACCCCGCAGCCGCCGACCTCGACGGCGACGGATATTTCGAAATTGTCGCTCGACTCAGTACGGGCTATTGGGCGATCGTCAAATGGGACGATGCACAAAAGAAACACATCGTCAAACCTTCATCACTCAGCACTGGCGGTCCAGCGAGTATCTTCGACATCAATGGCGACGGAAAACCCGAAGTCATTTGGAAAGACCGCGTCGCAGACAACGAGCTCAAACTCATCACGAGCGGCAATCAAGGTAGTAGCGAAACTCCCGCCATCGGATTATTCAAGTTCGACGACGATCCCAATAGCATTGGAATCGCCGCACAAGCGAGAAACAATGGCATCTATCAATTCAATAAGGAGAAGAATGTTTGGGATAAAATCGTCGGTTTAGCTGGGAAAAACCACGCCGGCTATGCCGATTTCGGTACGCCTGGCAATACAGCCGAAGAATTCGACTTCAATAAACTCGACGGAAAACCCGAATTTGTCTTCTCTGGAGGCAGTAAACTCCTCATCATCGCCACGCCGACGATCGACAACATAATCGTTCCACAAATAGTGATGGATGTCTCGGGTTTTAGCGTCGGCGGTCCTGTGACGATCGGCGACTTCGACAACGACGGCTTGCCCGAAATCGGCGTCGCATCGAGTGGTGTCTTTGGCGTCTACGATCCGCGTTGCAAGGCCTATAACGACCCACAAGGCTGTGCCGACAAATACATATTATGGGAACGGTGGTCGCAAGACAGCTCGTCGGGCGAAACGGGTTCGTCGCTCTTCGACTTCGACGGCGACGGGCAACCCGAGGCCGTCTATGGCGACGAATGCTTCGTTCGCGTCTACGAAGGCAATACTGGGCGCGTCCTCTTTAGCTCAAAGCGCGCCTCGGGCACATCGATCGAAGCCCCTGTCATCGCCGACGTCGACGACGACGGCAGCGCCGAGATTCTCATGTCTTCCGATGCGGGAAGCTACTCTTGCATGACCGATTCTGGAAAAAGGGTCAACGACGGCGTCGATCCCATTCACGAAGGCATCCGGTGCATCGACGACGAAGATTGCCCGATGTCGAAAAACTGCAACCAATCGATCGGCCTGTGCACGTGTACATCCGATGCCGAATGCAATACGCAATACATCAAAGACAGTACGGGCAAAAGCATCCTTCTCGAACAATACGTCTGCACCGACCCCATCGATCCAAAAGTCGGATTCAAATATAATACCACGGGAAATGGGCGAACGATGACCGTCAACATCGGCACGCGCCCCCAAGGCTGGAAATCTGGCGACTACAAAGTTTGCCGTGCGACGCGAAAAGTTTCGACGATGGGCCAAACCGACGTCATGATCCTCAAAGACAGACTCGACCGATGGGTTTCGTCGCGCAACGTCTGGAATCAACACGCCTATAACATCATCAACATCGAAGACGACGGAAAACTCCCATCGCACGCCGCTTGGTGGGGCAACTGGATCAAAGAAAAACTCGATGGCTACATCCACGGCACGACCCAAAAGCGCCGCGAATACAACTCCTACCGACTCAATAGCCAAGGCATCTATGGCGCCGGCACTGTCCCCGATATCACCGGCCGATTCGAAGTCGGCTCGATCTGCGGCAAAACCTATACGAAACACGACGACCTCAAGTGCACAAAAGAC
>SFMP01000219.1 GCA_004554395.1 Myxococcales bacterium
CAAGCCAAAGACACTCCAATTTGGCGATGCCATTGCCCACGGGCTTCCCGAAAGCTGGAGCCTCGTTCCGCCCATCGTCCACGTCATACACAAACCCAAAAACTAAAGGATTCTCCGCATGACACCTCCAGAAATCTATTACGAATGGGCTCAAATTCTCAATCTCGTCAAAGCCGCAACAGACGACGCCGAAACATTCGAAGCCATACAACGTGGAACTATCGTGCATCAACCTGGCGTCTATGAACGACTCGTCAATCGCATCATTGACGTCATGTCGGTTCGACTCGAACGCGCTCTGAAATCGTTTCACGATACAGTATCGCACGCCAATAGCGGCAGCCTTGAAATGGTCGTTTCGCAAGCCCTCGGCACCTTGTCTAAAGAAATCAATACGATCTCTAAACTCGCCATATTGCCTGCGCTCAAAAAAGAGGAACAAAAAAAGCTCATCGACATCGTTAAAAACGAAACGAATAAAATCGAAGAAACTCTCATGAAATCTGCAAAAGCAGATCGATCGGGCAAACTCACTAGTATATTGAAAAGCAAGCCATTCAATCACTTCGAAGGCGATAAAAAAGAAGAAGAATAGAGGATATATCATTTATGAGTAGCATTAAGAGTATTCACAAAACGCTCGTCAAATACGCGCGAGCGCGCATTCCATTCGTCGCCATCGAAACGATCGAAAAGAATCGCATATTGGCCGTTTTGCGATCGGTTGCCGAAGAGCTCAATCTGCGCTATTTCGTATTTACGTTATCGAAAGGTATTTATAACATCGCGACGGGCAAAGTCATTAAAGAAGACAAGACGATGTATGGTGCCATCGATTTCATGACAGATGAAATGAAGAAGACTTCTAATTTGACACTCGTCATGACCGAAACACCCGATATATCGAGTGAATCTGCCGATGCGAAACAAATCCTCGACCTCGTCAATCTGGCCAACGAAACTGGCGGGCAAATCATCGTTCTCACGAATAAAGCCGTTTGGAATACACTACAACGACAAGGACTTTCGGCACAACTCGATATGCCCAACGAAGAAGAAATGTACGACATCATGCACTCTTATATCGATGAGTATCGCGGCATGGTGCGAATCGAATGGGACGAGAGCGATATCCGCGAAGCGGCTTCGATTATGGCGGGCGTGACGCGAATCGAGGCGGAAAACGTTCTCGCCGCTCTCGTCGCCAACGGCCGAATACGAAAATCGGATATGGACGAAGTCAGAAGTGCAAAAGACCGTTTGTTTTCGAATATTTCGGGACTCGAACGCATCGATGTATCGCCCGAAAATGCCGAGGTTGGCGGTTTGGCTGGGCTTCAAAAGTGGCTCAACGAGAAGAAACAATTGATGTCGCACGAAAAGCGCGAATTATTGAAATCGAAAGGGCTTCAGCCGCCACGCGGTATATTGCTCGTCGGCGTGCCAGGGTGCGGTAAATCTTTATCAGCAAAATCTATCGCCGCCAATTGGAAATTGCCACTCTATCGCCTCGATTTTGCCACCGTACAAGGCAGTTACGTCGGGCAATCGGAGCATCAACTCAAAGAAGCCCTCACGACTGCCGAAAACGTTTCGCCATGTATCTTGTGGATCGACGAAATCGAAAAGGGATTATCGGGCGCGACGGGCGGCAACGATGGCGGCGTTTCGACTCGAATGGTCGGACAATTTCTCTTCTGGTTACAAGAATGTAAAAAACAAGTCTTCGTCGTGGCCACCGCCAACGACGTCTCGCAGCTCCCATCGGAACTATTGCGCCGCGGCCGTTTCGACGAACTCTTCTTCATCGATTTGCCCAATGCAACCGAAAGAAACGACATTTTAACACTTTATATGAAAAAATATCTCAACGTCGAGTTTTCGGGCGATGCTGCCGAGAATATCATTCGTCTCACAGACGGCTTTACAGGTGCCGATCTCGAATCGACGATTCGCGATTTGGCCTATCGAACGATTGCAAACGATGAATTCGTCTTGACCGAAGAAAACGTCATTTCGGCTTTCAATAACGTCGTGCCTTTGTCTCAAACGAGCCCAGAAAAAATCGAAGATATACGCAATTGGGGCAAAGCGCGTGCCGTCCCGGCCTCGGGCCGCCCCATCGGAGCCGAAGAAATTGCACAGAAAAAGGACAATTTGACGCGTAAAGTCCTCGTATAATGGAGATTTGCCATGCCACGGCCACTTCTTTTTAACACACCACAAAATCAAAACATACAACAGCCCGAAAACCGCCTCTCTGCAACGATGAAATCCGAAGATCACACAGAGACGCGATCTAACGGTCCGTCGACACAGCGAGCACTGCGCAAACGCCGTTCGCAAAAGTATATGGATATCATGAGCAAGCTCGATGCCGGTTCGGGCAACATCAGTCCGCGCGATATCGAAGATATGATTCAAGCTATCCGCGAAGAATTCCCCGACATCGAAATATTTAACGAATATTTTGGATGCATGGCAATATGCCATCTCCCTGGCAATTTCGACGTTCATATACTCTCGCCTGGAAGCAATTGCATCACACACTTCGGCGCTGGATACGGATTTGAAACGCCCCTAGACTCCTGCCGCAATCTTTGTCTCATGCCCGAATATAGATTCGTCGAAGTATATACAAATTCACTCAAAGCAATCAGTGCTAATGGCGCCGTTGCCAATATCGATGCTCGCGGCGCTGGCGAGGCTTGGCGACGCCTCGAACGCCAACCGGCGACGCCAATGTCGGGACCAAGCGAGGGGTTTTTGTAACATCTCGCCCTGGACCATGACCACTCCCTCGGCCTGTCGGCCCCCCCCCTCTCTATATGTCTATTCACAAATCTATAGTACCGTCGTCGAACTCGTTTACGCCAAAGATGATGTGCGTGAGTTAGCCTAGAACGCCAAAAAACGCACTGCAAAAGTGCGCATTTCTTGGTGCCAAAACGCCCCATAATGCCCGCAAAACCCTTTGTTTTGCGGGTTGAAAAAAAATTCAATTTTCGTTAAAA
>SFMP01000025.1 GCA_004554395.1 Myxococcales bacterium
GCTAATTGCTAATTGCTAATTGCTAATTAATATCGTTGATCATCGATCGGCTCGGCGTGTATGATAGGCGTCCATTTTTTGTTCAATAGACTGCAATTTCTATTGATAATCCGTTTCTCTTTATAAAGGTGTGTTGTTATGGAAAATTTGTTTATCGGCATTGCCGGCATGATAGGCGCAGGAAAATCAACGCTCGCGACATCGCTTGCTCAACACCTTGGAATTAAAGCGTATTACGAGCCCGTCGAGAATAATGAGTATTTGGAAGATTATTATAATGATATGAAAAAATATTCATTTGCCATGCAGGTGTATTTGTTGACGCGTCGATTCCAGCAGCACCAAGAAATCATCTGGCGCGGCGAATCCGCCGTCCAAGACCGCACGATCTACGAAGATTCCGTCTTTGCCGCCATGCTCGCCGAATCCGGGCTTATGGACGAACGCGATTACCGCACCTACGTCCAACTCTTCCGCTACATGAGCAATTTCATGTGCAAACCCAACGTCATCGTCTACCTCGACGTCAAGCCCGAACGCTCACTCGAACGCATCAAGATGCGCAGCCGCAACTGCGAAGCCAACGTCAGCCTCGATTTCCTCAAAAATCTCTATCGACACTACGAGTCGTTTATCGCCGACATTTCGCGCGTCATCCCCGTCATCAGCGTCGATTACGACCGCTTCGCCACTGCCGAAGAAATGGCAAAAGTCATCCAAAAAGAGTACCTCGCTCACTCGTTCATCCGAAACGTCACGCTCTACTAGCGCATGTTTGCCTACGTCGACTTACGCAAACCTACATCAACCCCCATCAAGAGCTCACACGACGCGCCATGATCGCCACCGACAGCCAACTTAGGGCAATTCAAGACTTCCTCGAAAGCGTCACCGGCGAGTGCTATCGGCGCAAAATCGTCGAAAACGATGACCAAACGTTGCTGCTGGCCTGGCAAAGCGACACGCGCGTCGACTACTTACTACACATCATGGTGCGCCAAAACGCCCACCGCGTCGCCTTCGCCATCCAACGCTACCGCGACATCGAAACGCGCTACGACCGCACGCTCAATCCGACGCAATTCAAGCGCCTCATCGACGACCCGCGCCTCTGCGTCATGTACATGGTCGGCCAAATCTACGACAAATGACGCGCCCCGTTTATCGACGATGGCAGATTGGCTTTTTTTGGGGGGGAGAGCGAGGGTGGCGCCGCCTATTGGCATACGGCGGCGGCTTCGGCTATGCGCAAGCCGCATGCGGCATGCACATACGCCTACGCAGAGCATCTATGTGCTCGGCGACGCGTCGCCTTGCGCGCATACGATGCTCATTTTTGCGACGGATGGGCAATGCTCGATAACGCCCATGAAACGCAGTTTCATGGGCTTCTGGGCTAGCGTCGCACGTTCGCAACGCCTCCCCATTTTATCGATTGACCCGTTTCATCGATTGACCCGTTTCATCGATGGATTGGGAAAAGAGCAAAAAAAAAGCGCACGAAACAAACGTTTCATGCGCTTTGAGCTCCGGAAGAGGGACTCGAACCCCCGACCTAGTGGTTAACAGCCACCCGCTCTAACCGACTGAGCCATTCCGGAACAAATCCGATGATGATACAAGCGTGCGAGCGTTGCTTGAGCAACGCCGCATGCTTGCGAACTCCGGAAGAGGGACTCGAACCCCCGACCTAGTGGTTAACAGCCACCCGCTCTAACCGACTGAGCCATTCCGGAATATCCATTCGAAACACGGTATAACGATGCGCAGGCTGTTACGCGCATCGTTCACAAACTCCGGAAGAGGGACTCGAACCCCCGACCTAGTGGTTAACAGCCACCCGCTCTAACCGACTGAGCCATTCCGGAATCTGTCCACCGCCTTTCGGCATCGGACGAGGCGGGCTTTTAGTCCCATTGATTCCATTCGTCAACAAAAAAATGATGCGAGTGCATTTTTTATCGTTTTTCGCTTCTCATGGCTCGATAATTGGGGCGATATTTGGCTCGATAATGGGCTCGATAAACGGCTTCGGTGGGGGCGATGAACGGCAACGGCCAGCGATAGATGACGAATGTCGCAAAGCGTGTAACGGATGTTGGCGTTTTATAGCGATATCGTATATAATGAAGCAGTATTGGTCGTTATCGATGATCATATCGTTTCGGTGTGTGCAGAAATATGCGCACGTAATCCATGGGAGTCGTTTTATGAAACAGTTTGTCCTTTTCGTGCTCATGACCTCGATAGCCGCAATGGGATTCGCTTGTAGCGATGAGGGCTATATCAAGGTGTTTAAGTGCAATCCGGCTTATCCGTATTTTAACGTCGTCGACAATCATTGCTACACGAGCGAAGAAGCTGCCGCCGCCGCCAACGACAAAGCAAGTGCCAATCCGGGCGATCAAGAGGCCGGCGACCAAACCGATCAGGGCAAAGAAGACGCGGGTCAAACCGACCAAACCGATCAGGGCAAAGAAGACGCGGGTCAAACCGACAAAGCCGATCAGGGCGACCAAACCGATCAGGGCAAAGAAGACGCAGGCGAATAAGGTCGAAGCGGGGTAGGGTAATGACGGATTCGGAGATGAATTTGCAACGCGCAGCGCAAGCGTATCGCGCATTTCTGTCGGCTTTGGGCGTCGATAAAGACCCAAACGTCGATGTCGAAGAAAGCGGGCTGCGAGTCGCACAACTCATGGCAAAGTGGATCGCGACGCGCGACGCCAAGCTGCCCAAGTTATCGCTCATGCCCGCCCCAAATCGCGACGTCGTCACGCTCGATAAATTGCCGTTCTATAGCTTTTGTGGGCACCATTTCGTGCCATTTTTTGGAACGGTTTCGATAACATACGTCCCGCGCGCGCATATCGCCGGGCTCGGTGGTTTCGTGCGCATTATCGATTACTTCAGCCGGCGTCCGCAGTTCCAAGAAAACCTCACTGCTCAAATCGCCGATGCCATCGACGAAGCCTTGGCACCGGAATCGGTGCGCGTCGTCGTTACGGCGCGTCAGATGTGCCTCGAATTGCAAGGGCATGGCCATGGCATTGAGATTACGACACAGGCTCTGAGAGAGCGCCGTGGGCGTTGTGAGTAGAGATGAGGATAATAGTTTAGCAATTAGCAATTAGCAATTAGCAATTAGCAATTAGCAATTAGCAATTAGCAATTAGCAATTAGCAATTAGC